>NZ_JBEZWU010000027.1:0-113003 GCF_040637655.1 Streptomyces sp. NPDC028722 | reverse complement strand
GACCGCCTCATCATCGATGTTCGCGACACCACCCCCTTGCGGCCGAACCCGCGCCGGCGGCAGCAACGGCTTCGCTATCTCCCACAAGCCGTCCGGAACGATCCATCTCCACCGTCCACTCCCCATGTCCAGCACAACTGGCAACTGACCATGTAGGACACGGTCTAAACCACCAAGGTAAAGTGCGACAGGGACAACGTATAGCGGGACGGGAAAACCGCAACGTCCGCGCGTAATAACGGCCATATAGGACAAATTCTCACTGATTTTCGTGTGCGCATTACGCTGCGCGGGCGGGGTTGTGCTGGCCGCCTCTGGTAAAGCGCCGCAACCATCGCCGCTCCCGCGCTCATCAGCGGTGCCGGTAGCCGGAGGCCACGTAGTTCCACTCACCCAGCCCCGGCGCCCGTGCGGGAAAGCACACTCGCCCAGCCCTCCCGTTGCCCCTTCGCCGCGGGCATCGGTTCCACATACCACTGCGGCAGCACCATGCAGCGCAGCCGCAGCGTGGGCGACAGGCTCTTGCTGACCGAGCCGAGGTAGACCACCCGTTCCGGATCGTCCCTGGAGCGCGCCGACAGGCCGGCGGTCGCACCGGAACTCCCCGTCGTAGTCGTCCTCCAGCACCACCGCGCGCGCCCGCGCCCAGTCGATCATCGCTGCCCGGCGCTCGGGGTGCAGCGGACCGCCGGTCGGGAACTGGTGCGCCGGCGTCAGCAGCGCGGCCCGCTCCCGCTGGAGCACATCCACCTGCGCGCCGTGCTCGTCCAGCGGCAGCGGCACGGTGCGGACGCCGACCGCCGCGAGCAGGCCCCGCTGGAACTCGAGCCGTACGCCTCCACGCCGAGCGGACCGCGCAGCGCCGGCTGCACGGCCTGACCGCACGGAGGCCGCGGGGCGCCCTGCCCGAACAGCAGCCGTAGCGCGTGCGCGAAGCCCGAGCAGATCACCATCCGGTCCGGCTCGGCACGCACCCCTCGCGCGCGTGCCAGGTAGTCCGCCAGCGCCTCCCGCAGTTCCCGGCCGCCGGCAGGGTCACCGGGCCCGAACGCCTCGCTCGGCACCCCCTGTACCGCCCGGCGGTAGGAAGCCGTCCAGGCCGCTCGCGGGAAGGCCGACGCGTCCGGCGCGCCCTGCCGCAGGTCGTGGCGCGGTCCCCTCGCGCGCGGCACCCGCACGGGCGTCCGCGCCGGGTGGCGCGGGGGCTCGGCGCGCTCGGCCACCGGGTGCCGGAACCCTGCCGGGCCGTCAGCCGGCCCTCCGCGACCGGCTCCGCGTACGCGTCGGCCACCGTGTTGCGGCCACCCCCAGGTCCGCGGCGAGCGAGCGGTACGGCGGCAGCCGGCTGCCCGGCGCGAGCCGGCCGCTGCGTACGGCCTCGCGCAGGGCCGCCGTCAGCGCCGTACGGCGACCGCCCGGTCCGGACAGTTCAAGGTGTGCAGGTCCCCACCGATGCGCTCACTGGAACTGACCCATGACTCCCCCATGGACGTGCACCCTACGTCGGGTCCATTCGGCTATTAGGCCGAACATTCGCAAGGCGGGAGGCAGCGAGGAGCAGCTGCACATGGCCGCCGTCCGGCGCGAGGCCCGTCACTTCTTCACCCCGAAGGAGCAGGCGGCCCTAGCGCTGACGGAGGCGGTCACGCTGATCGCCGACGGCGGTGTCCCCGGCACCGTCCACGCCGAGGTCGCCGCCCACTTCGCCGACGAGGAACCGGAGCCGGCCGGCGAGTCCCCGTCGGGCCACCTGAGACGGTGGTGTCAGAGGCGGACCGTATCGTTGCGATCATCGCCATCAGCACGCCTACGGGGGTACACATGACCGTTCACCGGCCGGGCTCGCCGGAGGACCTGCCACCGCCCGAAGAACTGTGGGCGCGTTGGGCGCTGCTCGCCGCCCTCGAGGCGACCACCGAGGGCGAGGAGCGTCCTCCGCGCTTCCGCACCGGCCGGTGGATCGACGACAGGGGCCTCCACTGGGACGACTGCGGCTGCACCTGGTGGGTCCTGTCCAAGGAGGGTGAAGGCCGGTTCGTCCTCTACGGGGAGGACGAGGCGAGCGGCATCAAGTCCTACGAGCCGGCGATCGACGTGTTGGCGGGTGGTCCGGACTGGCTGCCCCGCGAGGAACTGCGGGACGGTTACGAGGATCGTGAGATCGACTGCGCCTACTGGTACGAGAACGGCGTCTGGGCCCGGGTCCCGTACCCCGACGACCTCGACGACGACGGCTTGGACTGCGGCATGAGCTGCTTCATCGACCGCGGCGAAGTACTGGTCGGCCTCACCAGCCAACTGGACGACGCGGTCGCCGGGCCGAGCGCGGACAGTCTGCTGGCCGATGCGGAGGCGTACCGACTGGAGCCGCAGAAGCTGCTGCAACGGTTGGGCCCGACCAACCGCTACGACGAGCCGCTGGACCGGCCGGCCCTCGTGCGGGCGCTCGCCCGCGCAGGGCTCACGGGCGACTTCGCGGCGGCCGACACGCGCTGACGAGCAGGGCGGTGGTGCGGCGGCCCCGGCGGTGCATGTCCCGTCGACCGTTCCGATGGAGTTGTCCTCCCGCCGGGAGGGACGGTGTGCGAGGGGCGGACGAAAAAGCGGTCATGGGTGTCACTCCCTTGGCGGAGCTCATCCACCTCGCTGACGACGAGGGGAACAGCGCCACGGTCGACGTGCTGGGACGTGACCCGAGGTGGACTGCCGGGCTGAACGCCGAAATCGTCGTCAGGACGCCTTTCGTGTCCGGCCGTATCGACCTCGCACTGTCGGCTGGCGACACTGGAGGAATGGGCCGACGTGTTGGACAGGCTCGACGCCGTTGTGGACGTGGCTTGGGTGGAGATGGGCAAGGGTCCGTCCCTCTTCATCCAGCTCACCGGGGAGCGCGGATGCCCTGGGGTGGTGGTGGAGGACGAGTCGGGGTCCATGGTCACCGTCCGGGTCCCGCTGGTCCCGCCGGGCGACTGGATCGCCGACCATCGGCAGCGCCTGCGCCGGGTGATGGATGACTGGTTTCCGGTGCTGTCAGGGACAGGGGGGAAGCCGCCCCCGCAGACGGGCGTCCGGCGCGGCGGAGGAGCGGCACGCAGCAGGGTGCCCGGGTATGCCTGCCGGTCCCGGCGCCAGGGCACGGTAGGCCCAGCCGTCCCGCCGAGCGGGCGATTCGCTCAGCCCCCCACACACAAGTCGCACTCCCTCCGCCGGGAGCCGCAGCGCACCGGCTGCCACGTCTCGCTCCAGGTGCCGGGATCGCCGGCCCCCGGAATGCCCAGCACGTGCGGGCCCGGTGCAGGGTCCGCGCCGGCCGGACCCGCGCGACGGAGACACCGTGCGCGCGGGCGACGGAGCGTACCCGCCCCTCCTCCTGGCCCCGGCCGCCGGACCCGCCTCACGCCCCGCCTCCTCTCGACGGCCCCGCGGAGCACGCCTGGGGTGGCACGGACGCTCCGGACCGGCGGCCCGGCAACCCCGTCGGCCGGGAGCGGTGACGGAGATCAGCGAGGCCTCGGGCGTGATGCTCGCCTCGCACACCGCGGTCACCCTCTCCAGCACCCGCACGTACGCGCAGATGGAACAGGCCATCGCCACCCGCCACCAGATGGTGTGTGCGCCGTCTTCCGTGGTCAGCAGGATCAGCAGGGGAAGGTACCGCTGTAGACGGCGTGTCCGTAGGAGGAGCTTCGGGAGCCGAAGCCGTAGATGCCGTCGTCGCTCCATACCGCTTCGCGGAAGCCGTTGGCGCAGGTCGACTGCGGAGCGATCGCGAAGCCCTCCAGGTTATCGGTCGGCATGACGGCCGGGTTCGTGTAGGTCACGTCCGGAACGATCGCGCCGCTGGCGTTGACCTTCATGAAGGTGTGCGTCTCGCCGCAGGTGTTGTCGCAGGTCGCGACGATGCGCTGGGTTCCGGCGTCGAACGTCACATCCATCACGGAGTTCTTGCCGGTCGCGAACGTGCCGAACGTGGTGAACGTGCCATCGGAGTCAAGACCGTAGACATGCAGGGTGCCGTCCCACTCCAGGCCGGCGAAGAACAGGCCAGACCCGTGCAGCGGGTAGTTCGCCGGGTTGTAAGCGGCGCCGGTGAGCGGGTCGACCCAGCCGTTCGCGGTCAGCCAGCTGTCCGGTACATAGCCGACACCCTCGAAGCCCAGGTTGGCGTCGTCCTTGCTGCCGGTGTTGAGCTGCGGGAACTGCGAGGTCATGTCCCACTGGTGGATCGGCGTCAGCGTCGATCCGGTCGCGGCCGGGTCGAACTCCATGATCGTGTCCTTGGGGACAGTGTTATTGGTGTTGTCACGCTCGGAGGTCACAAAGATGTGGCCGTCAGCGCCGACCGTCAGACCCTCGGAGTCCGGCTGACCGGTGCCGTCGGCGAAACGGATCTGCTTGCCGGTCACGCTCCATGACGCGTCCGGGATCCACTTGCCGTTGCTCTTGACCAGCTTGTACAGCCAGTTCTTGTTCTTGGCCGCCCACAGCACCGACGGGTTCGCCGGATCGAACGCCAGGCCGCTCAGGTCCCGGCCTTCCGGGCCGGTGGACGTCGTGAACGCGCAGACGTTGTCGGCGATCGTGACGTCCAGCCCGCCCGGCCATGCCAGTGTGCCCGCCGGGGTGGAACCGGTACCGGAGGGCGCCTCGGGGGTGCAGCCGCTGGTGAGCGAGCCACCGCCACCCAGCAGTTGACCGCCACCACCGCCGGTACCACCACCGCCGCTGCCGGAGCAGGAGTTCGCGCTGCCGAGCGTCGTGGTCGTGGAGGTGTGGAACCAACCGGTGCCGTTGGCGCAGCGCTCGTCCGACGGCTTGGCGGCATCGGTCGCCCAGCTCACCGAGTCGACGGTGTTGCCGTTGCTGTCGAGGAGGAAGACCGAGGCGTTGTCGCCCAGACCGAGGGCGGAGTCGAACGTGACGTAGCCTTTCGCGGGGATGCTGGTCGCACTCGGTGAAGAGGACGAGATCGGCACCGAGGAGTGGCTGGTGTCATTGTCGACGTACTTCCACGACCCGATGCTGACCGCGCTGTTTCCGCCGTTGAACAGCTCGACGGTGTCCGCGCCTTCCGAAGTAACCTCGTTGATCCGCACCCGGCTCGCCGCCGGTATCGACGACGGGCAGCCTGAGGCGTTCGAGGCCCCGAACGTGGACGCTGCGGTCGTGGTCACCCACCCCCCGGTGCCGTCGCCGCCGCAACGCGCCATGGCAGGCTTCGCCCCGTTGGCGGCCCACTCGACGCGGTCGACCACCGTGCCGCCCGCCGTGTAGATCACCAGCTTGTCCGCATCACCGAGTCCCTTGGGCGAGTTGAAGGTGACGAAGCCGCCTGCCGGGATCGTGCTGGAGGACGGGCTGAACGTCTGCGGCGAGAAGCTGTCGTCGGACATTCTCCAGCCACTGATGCTCACCGCATTCGGGCCCGTGTTGTACAGCTCCACCGTGTCGTTGTTCGACGAGGTGACCTCGTTGATCCGAACATTCTGGTAGCCGGCCTGGTCCGCGGCAGCCGCAGGCTGAGCGGCGACCGTTCCTGTCACGAGCAGTCCTGAAAGCGTCAAAGCGGCGGCGCATACAGAGGCGACGCCGGAACGCGAGTGTGAGATAGGCACGAGGCGGAACTCTGACAACGCGATATTGAGACAGCGTGAACTCCATCCGACTGTCACCTACTTGCCACCAGAACGCCAGGCGCACATCGCTACTTCGCGATGCGACGGCACCGCCGAAGACGGTCAGAACACGACCCTGGGCTGCACCGCCCTGCCCACGCGGTCCTGCCGAGTCATCGCGCCGGCCGGCGCGGTGTACGGGCTGGGAGGCGCACAGGGTGGGCCAGTAGCGGCCGTGCGTGATCCCGGAGCCTGCCCGCCAGGCGACGCCCATCTTCGCCGTGGGCAGGCCCGCGGCGGGCGCGGCAGTGAGCACGACCCGGTGGGTCCTGGGTGCGGTCAGCGGGGCGGGCCGAGGCGGTCGTCGATGGGGCGGATCTCGGCCCGGCGCTGCGCACCGGTCATGCCGCCGCCGGACGGGAGGTGACAGACCTCACCCTCGGGCTGTAGCTCCTCGGCGGCCCGGGCGGGGCGCCCTCTCTCCGCGTGATCCCGCTCTCAGCGGCGGCCGGGGAGGTTCGTAGGCCGGTGGTGGTCTCGGGGATCAGGCCTTGCGCGTGCGGGGATGGACGAGACCGCCACCCTCGGAGGGAACGGGATGAGCAGCCGCGGTGACAAGCACTTCCCGGTCGTCATCAACGGCCTGGAGGAGTTCCTGCATCGTTCGGTCAGCTCCCTGGCCGGCGAGCCAGAAGGCCGCGCGCTGACGTAGGGGTGCTGTGCCTTCAGTGCGCGGCCGGGACCCTGATCAAGGTGCGGCCGGTAGCCGCGCCTATGGGCATCGTCGCGGTCCTCGTGCCGGTAAGACCGGCGCGAAGGAACGTTCATGGAGGCCGCGATACAACCATCGGTGCCGGTAGGGAGTCTGTTCCCTTGTTACGCATCGCGTGAACAAGCGGGTAGTCCGCTACGGCACGCGGTTGCGGGCCGTCATTCTGATCGGACGCCGCCGGCGTCTGCGGTGAAACAGGGGTTTTCCGTGCGTTACTCAGTCCGTCTTGCCGTTGCAGCGGCCCTGGCGACCTGTCTGACCGGCAGTCTGGTAGCCGTCTCGGCCGACCAGGCCGTCGCCGCCGGGTCCAGGTCGGCCGACGACTTCAACGGCGACGGATACCGCGATCTGGCCATCGGCATGCCTGCCAAGACCATCAGCGGGAAAGAGGGCGCCGGCGCCGTTCTCCTCACCTTCGGCTCCGCCCACGGTCTGACCGGCAAGCACGTCTACATCACGCAGAACTCCACCAACGTCCCCGGCACGGCCGGGTACCAGGACTTCTTCGGCAGCAGCCTCGCCAGCGCCGACATGAACCGCGACGGGTACGCCGACCTGCTGGTCGGCAGCGAAGGAGATGCGTCGGGGAACGGCTCGGTAACCGTGCTGTGGGGCGGCACCTCACCATTCCGCAGCGCCCTCGCCCTGCCCTCGGGACCGTCCTATCCCTCCCGCATGTTCGGCACCGACATCGCCGTGGGCGACTTCACCGGTGACTCCGGCCCGGACATCGCCGTGAGCGGTCAGACGTCTCTGCGGCTGTACTCCGGCACGTTCACCCGCACCAAGGCGCCAGCCGGCCATGACGTGACCGGCCCTGATTCCACCAGCAGCGGGCACCTGGCAGCCGGAGACTTCACGGGCGACGGCAAGGACGAACTGGCCGTCGTCCAGCAGAAGACCACCCTCATCTACAGCCAGGACCCCGGTACCACCGACGCCGACTCCTTCACCGCCCAGGCCCGGCTCGCCGGCGGAGACCGCGTGACGGCCGGAGACCTCAACGGCGACGGCCGCGACGACCTTGTCATCGCCCTGTCCAACCCCCGCCTCGACCCCAACGGGCTGACCGACCCCAGCCACGGCGCCGGCTACATCACCGTCCGCTACGGCGACCCCGACGTCCACGGCGGCCTCGCCCCCGCCGGCCGCGTCTACCACCAGAACACCACCGGCATCCCCGGCGCAAACGAGAAGGAAGACGAGTTCGGCGCGGCGATGGCCATAGCCGACATCAACGGCGACCACCGCGCAGACCTCGCCATCGGCATCCCCTCCGAAACCCTCGGCCGGGCTTTCAGCGGAGGCGATGTGCTCGTGCTGCGCGCAGGCGCCGGCGGACTCACCACCACCGGCGCGGCACGCTACTCACAGAACACCCCCGGTATTCCCGGCAGCGCCGAGAACAATGACGCCTTCGGCTCCCAGGTCCGCCTCGCCGACTTCAACCGCGACGGCAAAGCGGATCTCGCCGTCACCGCCCCCGGTGAGGATCCCTACCACAACCAGGGCAGCGGCGCCGTCTGGCAGTTGCGGGGCACCGGCAGCGGAGTGAGCACGAGCAGCGTCAGCGTCTTCGGCCCCAAGGACTACGAGGTCGCACCCGGCTCCGGCATCGGCGAGACCCTCCTCGGCTGACATTCAGGCGGGCGAACGCGCGGGGAGGGCGCGAGGCGAGCGAGGACACCTCCGATCCCCGGCCGAGCACGCCCGGGCGGCGTTGCACCATCCACTTCGAACATAGTGGGGTGGTTCGTGACTGACGCAGAGCTGATCACGAGCATCCGTGACCGGCCGGGGATGTACTGCCTGGACGGCAGCTACCACGCGGCGGCCATACTCGTCACAGGGATCGACCTGGGCAGGTCGGGGAGGCTACTGGACGGGTTCCGGGAATGGCTGCTCGCCCGCAAGGGTGAGGAAAGCAGCTTCGTCTGGATCCTGCTCGTCCTCGAGGATGCCTTCCCCGGCGCCGGTGTCCGCCGCTGGACACCAGCTGACGGACGATCGGCAGCAACAGGCCGTGAACCATCTGTTCACCCTGCTGCTCGCCTTCCTGTCCGAGCGGAACGCCACCTGACACGACGGCCGCGCCACCCCGTACGACTCCTATGGCACGGCCGTCGGCCCGCTGCTGCTGCCGCGCGGCGCAACTGCTCCTTCGGGGTGCGAGGCATTGCACAGGTGCTCGTCAGGCGTTCACGCCCCGACGTACGCGACGATCGTGATCTGCCGGAGGGCTGTGACGTAGTAGATGACACGAACGCTGTCGATGTCGTCGACGTAGTCGCGCAGGGGGTGTCGGGTACGGGGGTGCGCAGCTCGCACACTGGTTGACCTACAACACCCAATACCGGGATGCCGACCGTCGCCCGGAAGGCGGGTGAGGGTTGGCGTGGGCACGAGTGGTGCGGGTAGCCCCAGGCCGGGTGCGAGGGCCGCGCTGGCGAAGGAAGCCTGGCCGTCGAGCAGCGGCGAAAGCCCAGGTCGATCGTCATCACCGCCGGGCAGCGGGGCGACTCTCCGCAGTTCGAGGTCGTCCCGGGCCGTGTCCGGGTTCCCGGCTGGGGGGGAAGGTCCCGCACTCGGCCGCGGCGGGTCCGCGCGGACAAGGCGTACGCCTCTCGCAAGAATCGCGCCTATCCTGCGGCGGCGTGGCATCCGCTGCACCAACCGGGACAAGGCCGGCCAGAGCCGCACCCGCAAGAAACGCGGCTCGCTCGGCGGCCGGCCGCCGAAGTCCGACCAGGTTGACTACCGCGAGCGCCAAGCGGGTGAGCACGGTATCGACCGCCTCGAAAGGCACCGGGCCGTAGCCGCGCTATACCACCAGCTCGCGGTCCGTTACGAGGCGACCGTCCTTGCCGCGACCGTCAACGAGTGGCTGTGACACCCCTCCCACCGGGATGTTGGGCACCTTCCTCGGCCAGCGCCTTGATGCCGCGAAGGGTGGCTTCCATCCCGGTGCGCAGCTCCTTCAGTCGAAAAGCAATGATTTCTTCCTCCCGGTCGGGCCAGCGCTCGAGGGCCAGCGTGACTCCGCTGCGGCCCGGCCCGATGAGGGCCGACTGCCGCAGCCGGGTGCCCCCGCCCTCGGCCTCGAGTTCGTAGCGCCAGGTCGCCATGGGTCTGGCCGGATCCAGCGTCGGTTCTCCATACCGGCCATCCGCATCCGTGACTGCCCAGGCGAACACCTGTTGCTCGGCCAGCTCGACCACATGGGAGACGGTCCGCCACTCGCCGATCTGCTGGTGATGGTTGTAGCCCTCGAAGCGAGCACCCACCAGGGGCCGGTCCGCGCCACCGAGCCATTCGACACGCTGTAGCTCCGGGCTGAGCCGGGCGGGCAGACGAATATCGGTCACCAGGTCCCAGACCCGCGGCACAGCTGCCTCGACATGAACATCACAGCGCACACTCGGACCATCGGTAAATCGCACGTCGCCCCCTCAACGTCGGATTCCCTGATCATCCAGGACCGTGATCCACTATGGCAACAGGCCCTGACTGTGGTGTCCCAGGACGTTGGTGACACGCGTGCTGCGGCCAGGCGGTGGTTCATGAGTGTGATCATCGACCGCCGGATGACGGCTTCGCTCGTATCGGTGCGTCGTTCGGAGTCCCGGACCAGGCGCCGGCTGCGCAGGAGCCAGGCGAAGGATCGCTCGACCACCCAGCGACGAGGCAGTGCCTGGAGGCCTCGGATGCCATCACCCCGGCGGACGATGTCGAGGACGAGTCCGAGATGCTGGCTGGTCCAGTCGGTGAGTTGGCCGGTGTAGCCGCCGTCGGCCCAGACCCGCGCCAGCCGCCTGAAGCATCCGGTCGCCTGCGGCGGGAGTGCCCGGGCGCCGTCCCGATCGGTCACGGACGCCGGTGTGACCAGCACGGCCAGGAGAAGCCCGAGCGTGTCGGTGAGCAGGTGCCGCTTGCGTCCGTTGATCTTCTTGCCCGCGTCGAACCCGCGTGCGGTGTGGGCGACGGTCGCGTCCGCCTTCACCGACTGCGAGTCCACCACAACCCCGCTCGGCTCCGCGCCACGGCCCTCATTTCGGCGGACCGCCTGGTGCAGCCGGTCGTGCAGTTCGCCCACCAACCCTGTGTCCCGCCGGCGGGCGAAGAAGGCGTAGACCCGCGGCCAGGGCGGGAAGTCGGCCGGCACCTCCCGCCACTTGATGCCGTCGTCGACGAGATAGCGCACCGCGTCGATCATCTGCCGGTGGCAGTAGCCGTCGGGCCGACCGCCGTGGCCCGCCAGCCATCCTGGAACCAGAGGAGGCGCCACGGAGGACCGCGTTCGGGCCCCGGCCCTTCGCCGACGGACCCACCGCCCGGAACCTCGCCTCCCCGACTCCCGCCGGGCGGTCACCGCCCGGCGGGCAGACCGCGGACCACCCGCCCGGCCAGGGCTGCTTCGACGATTTCTGGCCAAATCGGTTTGGTCTGGACCATTGCTCTCCGGTCCGGCTGTGAAGGAAACCGCTCACCAAGCACCGGATCATCACGACCGGAGCTCTTGCCACCGGAACAGGAAGGCAGCAGCCCACCCATGCGCAAAGCGATCTCGACCCTGAGCTTGACCGGACTGCTGGCCGCAGCCGCCCTGCTGCTCGCCCCGTCCGCGCAGGCCGCCGGGTAGGTCTACGTCGGCATGTACCCGAGCGCCGCCGCCTGCGACGCAGCCGGCAAGGCCTACGTGGCCCGCGGTCAGGCCGTCAGCTACTTCTGTGACGCCACCCTCACCACCGCCCGCCTGTCCATCTGGGTCTGACCGACCTCACCACCGGGCGCCGACACGCTCGGCGCTGAACCGGCCCGGCGGCCATCCGGCCTCCGGGCCGACGGCCCCTTCCCTCCGCACGCCGCCGACCGCCAGGAGGGGGCCGTCCGTCAACCGCGCCCGATGTTCCGGTCAACCACACCTGGCCTCTGCCGCGGCCACCCCTCCCGCCGGGACAGCACACCTAGTGCTCTGACCACGTACGTTCGCCGGGTTGGCCATCGTGACGGTTGGATGTGCGGTGACGTCCGATCTGACCGCTGGAGGTGCGGTGGCCGAGCCTGTCCGTGTGCGCAGACTGACCGATCAGGAGGGGCAGAAACTGCAGCAGATCGTGCGCCGCGGCAGTACCAACTCGGTGCGTTACCGGCGCGCGATGATGCTGCTGGCGTCGGCCGGCGGGAACCGGGTACCGGTGATCGCGAAGCTGGTGCAGGCCGACGAGGACACCGTGCGCGATGTGATCCACCGGTTCAACGAGATCGGCCTGGCCTGCCTGGCCCCTCGGTGGGCGGGAGGCCGTCCCCGCCTGCTCAGTCGTGACGACGAGGACTTCGTCGTCCAGACGGCCACCACCCGCCCGACCAAGCTCGGCCAGCCTTTCACCCGCTGGTCGCTGCACAAACTCGTCGCCTACCTGCGGAAAGTCCGCGGTCGTGTGATCCGCATCGGTCGCGAGGCGTTACGCGGCCTGCTTGCCCGCCGTTGTGTCACCTTTCAGCGCACCAAGACGTGGAAGGAGTCCCCCGACCCGGACCGCGAGGAGAAGCTGGACCGGATCGAGGAGGTTGTGGACCGCTTCCCGGACCGGGTGTTTTCCTTCGACGAGTTCGGACCGCTCGGGATCCGTCCCACCGCAGGTTCGTGCTGGGCGGGACGGAAACATCCCAACCGGCTGCCGGCCACCTATCACCGCACCCAGGGGGTGCGCTACTTCCACGGCTGCTACTCGGTCGGCGACGACCGTCTGTGGGGCGTCAACCGCCGCAAGAAAGGTGCCGCGAACACGCTGGCCGCGCTGAAGTCGATCCGCGCCCCCCGGCCCGACGGCGCCCCGATCTACGTGATCATGGACAACCTGTCCGCCCATAAGGGCGCCGGCATCCGGCGCTGGGCGAAGAAGCACAAGGTCGAGTTGTGCTTCACCCCGACCTACGCCTCGTGGGCGAACCCGATCGAGGCGCACTTCGGACCGCTGAGGCAGTTCACCATCGCCAACTCGAACTATCCCAACCACACCGTGCAGACCCGGGCCCTGCACGCCTACCTGCGCTGGCGCAACGCCAACGCCCGCCACCGCGACGTCCTGGCCGCCGAACGCAAGGAACGCGCCCGCATCCGCAGCGAGAAGGGCATCCGCTGGGGCGGACGCCCCCTCAACGCCGCAGCCTGACCGACCGCGAACCGCAGCCCCGGAGTGCCGAAAGGGACAAGTTCACGAGAAGGAGAGCAACAGAAGGACGGCTCAGGCGGCGGACGGCTCGATCTCCCCCGCAAAGACGATGACCTGGTCGATGAGGCTCCGCCGTAGATGGACGACGTCCGTTCCCGCCAGGCGGGGGCCTCCATCCGGCATGGTGAAGACCCACTGGTACCGGGCCCACTCGTCAGGCATGTCCACCGCTGAGCAGCGCACCATAGTGCCAGTCCCCGCCGGGTGGCGCCGGATGTCCAGCACGAACCGCTCGACCGCCGCGATTCCTTCACTGCGACCCAACGGCCCCCAGAAGATCACGTCTGAGGTCAGGGCCTGGGAGAGCAGGGCGGTCACATAGCTGTCGTCCGAGGCGTTAAACGCGGAGATGAACGTGTCGATCGCGGAGCGTGCCGTCTCTTCCTGCATGCCCCAGTAATACCAGCCGTTGCGCGTGCGCTCGTCCCGCGAGCCGCCTTTCGATCGCAGTGGACCATCCCGGTTACAGCACTAGACACTGTCCGTCGGATCGTGGGCGGATCCACAAGTGGACCGCTGCTGCGATGACCGTGCCGTGGAAGACGTAGGCCCGCTTGTCGTAACGGGTGGCGAAAGCACGGAAGTTCTTGAGCCGGTTGATGGTCGGCTCACCCTCGTTACGACGCCGGAAGCGCTCGCGGTCGAACCCTGCGGGTCTGCCGCCCGTGCTGCCCCGGCGCCGGCGGTTGGTCCGCTGGTCCTCTGAGCCGGGAATCGTGTGCTTGATTCCGCGTCTTCGCAGTAGCCGCGGTCGGGAACTGCGCGTTACGCCCCTGTGACACCGAGCGGACGGTTCCAAGATCGGGGCTTGACAGGCTGTTCCCACGGACAGAGCGGCAGGCGCTCGCGCGGCCCTCAGCGGGCCCCGGGGGACGGCGCAGCGGCTCTGGCGCCGCCGCACGACACGACATGACCATGTTCATGGGGGATCACTATGACCACACGCACCCGCACCACCACCGCCGCCATCGCGGTGGCCGCGGCCGTCACCGGCACCGCGCTGCTGGGCGCCTCCGGCGCCGCCTCGGCGGCCACCGCCGCCGCCTCGCACGGCACCCTGACCGTCAGCAACGGCACCAAGTACGTGCAGATCAAAGGACACCGGGTGAACTTCGGGGTGACCGTACGCGACCTCGCCTGGTCCCCGGACGGCGCCAAGGCCGCCTTCGTTGACGGCTCCGGCAACCTGGATATCGCCAACCCCGACGGCAGCGGGCGGGTCGTCGTAGCCAAGAACCCCGGCGGCCAGACCTGGTCCCACCCGACCTGGCAGGTGACCAAGAAGGACACCCAGTACCGGATCCCCGCCAAGGACAACCTCATCTTCGCCGCCCGCGCCAAGGGCGTCTCCCGGCTGAAGTACGTCTCCGCCAAGGCCGTCCACGGCACCCCGAAGACGCTGCCCCTGAACGGCGCCCCGGACCCGGACGGCGCGGTCCCGCAGACCGGCAACGTCTGGCCCAATGCGGCCGGTCGCTACGGCACCTCGGTCTACGCCAACGCCGACACGGGCGCCGTCTACATCCGTGACGACTATCTGCGCCAGCAGGGCAGCAAGCTCACCAAGGGCTCCCAGCCGGCGCTGTCGCCGAACGAGGAGGAGGTCGTCTTCGTGCGCTCCGTCGCGGGCCACGACCACGTCTTCGTCGAGGACTTCATGCACGGCAACCACGTCAAGGACCTCACCCCGCACGCCAGCACGGACTACACCGAGCCGGCCTGGTCCCCCGACGGCAAGACGCTCGCGGCCCGTACCCCCGCCGGCACGGTCACCCTGCCGGCCGACGGCTCGGGCCGGCCGGCCAAGGTCACGTCGACTTCCGGCCTGGCCGCCTACCGTCCCTGAGCGTCCTCACACCCACGGCATCGGGCCGGGCCCGTCCGAGGCGCGAAGTCACTGCGCCGCCCGGGCGAGTTCGGCCCGCAGTGCGTCCAGGTGCGCGTCGGCCGTGTCGTGCGGCAGGAATTCGACGACGTCGAGGAACCGGAACAGCGCCTGGCTGCTCGTGACGGCGTACTCGTACTCCCGGAATCCGACCACCGCGCCCATCGCGCCCCGGACGGCACCCTGCACCACGTGCGCGGTCATCTCGTCCGGTTCGGTCGCCGACATCCCCCGCCGGGCGTTGGGCCGGGCCAGGTACGGGCACACCATGGAGGCGTACAGCATGCACGCGCGGTGCCCCGGGCCCTCGAGGGTCGGCGCGAGATTGCGGTACGGCCGTCCGGCGGCGAGCGCCTCACCGATCGCCGCGCTCTCCGCGGCCCCCACCACGCGCCACACGGGGCCCTGTGGCATGCCCCGGTCGCACACCGAGCACAGCCGTTTCCGGGCGCACGCCACGCTGCGCTCGTAGTCGGTCAGGGCGAACTGCGGCTCGTCCCCTTCCCACGGAGTGATCGCCGGTACCGGATACCCCCGTACGTCCCGTGGCCGCGCCTCTACCGCGGGCGGCATGGGAACACTTTCGAATCGCACCCCCCATGCCTACCAGACCGGCGGGCACGGGAGGAACCTTCCTCCATGTCCTCCGCCTCTCTCCGTGCGAGCTGCCGGAACAGGCCCTTGCGTGGAGCAGTCAGCGGAGCACGACGGGAGTCCCGGTGCGTAGAGCACACAGGCCGCAGGGCGACACCGGTACGCGGGCCGGGTCGGCGGCGCCGCCACGCCGTTCGCCGTCGTCCTGGACAGTCCTCAGTGAAGGCCGTGGTGGGGCCGTTGTCCTGCGGCTGTCTGGGAGGAGACATGAGCGCTCGGAGCGAACGCCTCGGCCGACGTTTCCGTTCGCGGAGCGTGCCGTGCGGCGGTCAGTGCAGGATGCTCACCGCTCGGGCGATGACCAGGAGTGAGGTGAGGAGGGCCGAGACGCTCTGAATGGTCATCAGAAGCTTGGCGCGGGTGGAGAGGGGCATGGTGTCGGTCGGGCTGAAGGCCGTGGAGTTGGTGACGGACACGTACAGGTAGTCCGTCAGGGTGGGCACCCAGTCCGAGGAACGGCTGGCGCCGTCGGCGACCTCCTGGACGGCGTCGTCGTTCTCGTCCTGCGGGAAGCGGAAGTCGGCCAGAGGAAGTGCGTCGCGGGGCAGCTGGGTGCGGCTGACGGGTCCGCCCCGGTCCAGCTCCCAGTAGGCCAGTCCGAAGACGATGATGTTGGTGAGCCAGACCTGGAGCGCGGCGACGAGCAGGCCCCGGCCGTCCTTCACGTCCGCGTAGACGAGTTCGTGGATCAGCAGGCCGAGCGCGACGAGGTTGCTCGCCGCGATGACGCCGACCAGGGTCAGGGAGAGCGCGCGGAACGTCCTGGTCTGGCGAGTCAGCCGCTTCGGGTTGATCGCCACGAGCGGGACGAGGAGCAGGAGCTCCAGCGCCGGCAGCACGTACCGCGGGGCGATCAGGAGCCGCTGCGGCAGGGCGAGGTAGAGGACGACGGCCGCGAGCGTGGCGATCACCGCCGACAGCCTGGCTTCCCCCCTGCGTTCGTGCCGGGGGTGCCGGGTGCGGGCGTCCGCTCGCGTGCGGGTCATGTTCCCTCTTCTCCTGCTTCGGCTCTGTCGGCCATCCTGCACCGCCACCCCCGGTGTGGCGTGACAGGTGATGTGTCTGCCCCGGTGTGCGGCGTCGAAGCCACCGCGGAAGCCGGGCGGTCAGCGCTGCTCGACGGGCGGTCAGCGCTGCTCGGACCCGGTGCCGCGGCGGGCCTCGAAGCGGACGAGTGCCCGGCGGGCCCTGCGTGCCGCGCGCCGGAAGGGGTCAGGACGGCGGGGCCGGCCAGCGGCACGCACACGAAGTCGAGGACCGGTCGCCTGGTGTCCCAGCCCAGCGAGGTGGCCATGTCGAAGGCGACGCAACGGTGCCACTGCTCGGTGAAGGGCCGGCCCGGGAGGCAGGCGACCACGCGCGGGGTCAGCCGGATGGCGGTGCGGGTGCGGGTGCCCGTCGGCGTACTCATGGGCGTGGTCATGGGTGGTGGCTCTCCTCGTCGTCCGCGGCGGACAGTTCCCAGGCCACCTGGTCGACCGTGAGAGGAAGGGCAGCGGGGCGAGGATCTTCGCCGTCTGGGGGCGAGCGTCCGTTGAGGAGACGATGACTTCGACGGTCGGGCCGTCGGCGACCGCCACCGACTCGCTCGCCGTGAGGCGGGAGTTGGCGCCGGTCAGGTGTTCCTGCGGCACGATCGCCGGCAGGTACGAGCGGTAGGCGATGGTGAAGAACACCCGCGCGGTCCCGGCCACGCAGGCCAACGCCAGCAGCCGGCCGAACGTCAGCAGGTCCAGCGCCGCCGGCAGGGGGATGGCGTCGATCGGCAGCGCCTGCCCCAGGTTGGAGAGGATCAGCACGCCGCGCCGCTGCCACCGGTCGACCAGGGCGCCGGCGGGCAGGCCGAGGACGAGGTACGGGGCGAACGTCAGCGCGCCCAGCAGCCCCAGCTGGAGGCCGACGCCGTCCAGACAGCAGACAGTGGCGGAATCCAAGATGAAGTCCCTGCGCCAGCCTTCGGCCATGACGCTCCCCAGGTGTCGGTCCTGTCGCTTGTACCGGTCGGCGCCGGCGCCCCCGGGCGGACGGGTCCGGGAACGGCGGCGGCACTGTCTCAGTGGTCTGGTTCCACGTCCGCGACAAGTTCGGCCCCGGCTCCATCGGGCCCGGCCGCCGCTATGCGCACCCGTCGCGCCTCGCACCCCCTCCCCCGGCGCAGTCACGGAGCCGCGATCTTTATCAACGCAGGGCCAGCCCAGTGGGGCCCGTCGTATGACCGGCTCCGGCCGCTACCATCTGCTGCTGGCCACCGGCGGTCGGTCGGTGCAGCGCGCTGGTGGGTCCGTGAGGAGACCGCGCGGGAAAAATTCCGGTGCTGGGCTGGGGAGTGCGGGGGGCCAAGCGGTCAGGGGGGATCAGGCCCACCGTGAACGGATCGCATCTCGTCGTCGACCCTCCCAGCGCTTCGAACCCGACGAGCGCCTGGTGCGCACGGTGCAGGGCTGGCGTCGAGGGTGAGAACCGCGGTCAGCGGCATGGCCAGCCGGTACACCTGGGTTCCGACGAGCGAGGCCGTCTCGCTCGCCCAGGGACCGGCGAGTCGCAGATCGACCGTGCAGGCGTACGCCGACCCGGAGCGGCTCCTTGAGGAGGTCGATGCCCCGTACGCCGGGGTGGAACCACGGCGCCCACGGGAGCATGTTCGGCGCCCGGATCTCCTCGCCGACGAGGGAAGCGGCGACGTTCTGGCCGCCGGCCCGACCCGCAGTAGGGGGACGGCCCGGCTGGATACCGGCTCGCGACCGCTCGCGCCGGACGGTCGACCCCGGCTCTGCGTTGGCCCAGTCTCGTGTCCTGCCCTGGACCGGGTCCCTGGTTCCGCGCCTGATAGCCGCGGCGGTCCAGCTCTCGGCCCGCGAAGGTTCGGCGCTCGACCGAATGCCCGGTCCCGGTGTGGACGTCCAGGGTCTGGGCCGAAGGCGAAGGCACACGACCATCGGCCCGGGCCGAAGCGGTGTGGTCAGTGCGCAGTGCTTGCGCGGTCCGCTCGTAGGCTGCCGCGGCCTGCACGCGGAGCAGGCCACCCCGGATTGCTCACCGTCTGACGCCGCAGGGTCGCGAGCACCTGCCCCCACTCAACAGCGCACTCGGCAAGAGAGCAGGGGCGCCGTTCAGTCAGTGACTTTCCCGGAATGGACAGTGCCGATACGGGCGCGCGGATATGGTCGCAATGTCGTATGCGCGGGGAGGGAGCTGCCGGTGACGGGGGTTGAGGTCGCGGTCGGTTACGTGTTCGCGTGGCTGGTACGCAAGGCGCATCGGCTGGGGGGCCGGGCGGACGGCGAGGTCGACCGGGCACTGGATGCGGGGATGAATCGGTTGCACGACCTGGTCAGCGCCAAGCTGGGTCAGGACCCGGCGCTGGAGCGGGCCCAGGAGGAAGCCGAGACGGGACAGGAGGAGCTCACGGACCGCACTCGGCGCAGGTTGACGGACTCCTTGGGGGACGCGGTCGAGCGGGACGGGGACTTCGCAGCAGCGCTGGAGGAATTGCTGAAGCAGTTGCAAGCCATGACGCCGGTGGCAGACACCCCGGCAGGGGATCACATCGACTTCCGTCACGGCACGTTCCACGGGCCGGTCCAGGGCAAGGGCACCCAGCACAACCACGGTGGCCCATCGAGGTGAGGCGGCGAGGGCCGCCCCGACCAAGTGGACTTCAGGGGCAGCGAGAATGGGGCCCGATGCGGGGTTAGGGCGTCGAGACCACTACCTTGAGGATGTCCCGGGTTCCGCCCACGTTGGCGCATCAGGTCGGGTGATCCCGGCACGGGCAGGATGCTGCCAGGACCGGACCGAGGTTGGCCGGTGACGGGATGACCGTCGTCAGTTCCGCGGACGAGGTTGCCATCAGACGGTTCGAGCCCACCAGCTCATCCAGTGCACCGTCCGCGCCCCCTCCCCCGACCAACACGATCAGATCGTCCGCACCGCAGCCGACGCCCTGCTCGACGTCCGGCCCGACATCGGGAAAGACACCTCACCGCCCACGCCGAAGACGCGTCACGAGGCTGCCTCGGAAGGCGGGTCAGGTCACCGCTGCCCGCGACTGCCCCACCGCCTCACCCGCACCACGCCTTCCCGCTTGGCCCCGCCCACCCCGACGCCCTCTCCGGTCGGCGCACAACCTCGCCCGCTGGCGTGGCCGTGCGGGGGACGCGGCCGGCGCCGTCACCGCGCTCGCCGAGCTGAGAACCGCGGCTGCCTGGGGCACCGCCGGCCTGCTGCCACGGTCGGTCAAGACGCCCGCAGCGGTGTGGAGAAAGTGATACACGGCATTGCCCCGCTTCGCGTACGCGCGCGCCGTTCCAGCGGCGTGGGTTCGGCGGGTCGCGCACCTGTCGAGGGCTCACCTTTCCGGGCAAGATGGTCATGTGAGCGGGGACACATACGGCGGGGATTGGATCGACTTCAGGCACGGGATATTCCGGAGTGGAGCGATCGGGAAGAAGGTGGAGCATCACCACCACTACGGACCCATGCCGCACGTAGAGGACGCGCTTCCAGCGACGGCCGTCGATTTCACCGGGCGCGACGAGGAACTCGGCTCGCTGCTGACGGCCTTGGCTCCCATCGGCGCCGGCCACGCTCAGGTCCCGGTGACCGCGGTGGCTGGGCTGGGCGGTGTGGGCAAGACCGCCCTGGCCGTGCGGGCCGCTCGCACAGCCAGAGAACGCGGCTGGTTCCCGGGCGGCGCGCTGTTCGTCGACTGCCACGGCTACGACGAGACACCCGCCGGGCCCGAACAGCTCCTGGAGGCTCTGCTGCGCGCCTTGGGTGTGGCGGCCGCGCATGTGCCGGGCACCCTGGACGAACGCGCCGGGCTCTACCGCTCGGTCCTGGCCGAGCGGGCCCGCTCGAGCGGCCGCGTGCTGATCGTGGTGGACAACGCCTCGCATCCCGGGCAGGTCAGACCACTGCTGCCCGGCCACACCGTGCACCGGGTGCTCGTCACCTCACGTGACACCATGCCCCAGCTCGGCGCCCATCTCCTCCATCTGGACATCCTCCGGCCGGAGGTGGCACGAGACCTCCTGCACAGCGCGCTGCGCACGGCGGTCCCCGCCGACCGACGCGTCCTGGACGATCCCGGGGCGACCGGGCGGCTGTGTGAGCTGTGCGGGCGGCTGCCCCTGGCGCTCCAGATCGCGGCCGCTCTGCTGATCTCCGACCCGGGGAAGCCGGTGGCGGAACTCGTATCGGAACTGGCCGACTCCGCCACGCTCCTCGATCACCTGGACGACGGCGAACGAGGCGTGCGGGCCGCCTTCGACCTGTCGTACCGCCGCCTCGGTCCGGAACCCGCGCGGCTGTTCCGCCTCTTGGCGCTCGCACCGGGATCGGAGACGAGCGACGAAGCGATCACCGTGCTCTGCGGAGCCGGTGCCCTGCCGCGGCGGGAACTCAACGTTCTGATCCGCGCCCACCTGGTCGCACCCGGCAGCGTGCGGGGCTGCTGGACCCTGCACGATCTGGTGCGTGCTTACGCGCTGGACCAGGTGTCCCGGCAGGAGACGCTGCGGCAGGAGGCCGCGCAGGCGCGGGCCCGGCTCCTCGCCCGGTACCAGCGGCGGGCCGAGGCGGCCGACTGGTATCTACAGGCTCGGGCCGGCCGGCCCCCGACGGCCGGCTTCCGGGGCCGGGAGGACGCACTGAGCTGGCTCGAACGGGAGCGCACCGGCCTCATCTCCGCCGCGCTGTGGGCGGCCGACCCCGCCCATGCCAGGGCCGGACTGGGACTGGCACTGTGCCTCCACGGGTACCTCAGCTGGCAGAGGTATTTCGACGACGCCGTGTCCGTCTTCCGGTGCGCCGCGGAGACGGCAGACGCGCTGCACGACGGCTTGAGCGCAGGCAAGGCACTGAACTGTCTGGGGCTGGCCCTGCGCAACAACCGCAGGATCGAGGAGGCCGTTGTGGCGCACGCCCAGGCGTGCGAGATCCACGGCGAGCGCGGCGACCGGCTCGGGGAGGGCAAGTCTTGGGACATGCTGGGGCTCTCCCTGACCGAGGCACGCATGTTCGACGACGCGATAGCGGCCCATGAACGTGCTCGTGAGTTGGTGCACGCGTGCGGAGAGCGCCAGGCCGAGGCATCGACCCTCAACAACCTCGGGCGTGTCCTGTTCAAGCTGGGCAGGTTCGACGAGTCGGTCGTCACGCTCACCCGGGCTCGCGAGATGTTCCGTTCGGTCGGCGACCGGTTCCGCGAGGCCACCGCGACGAACAATCTGGGGCGTGCCTTCCGGAAGACCGGGCTCCTGGAGGAGGCCTTGGCGGCGCACACCACCGCTCGGGCGGTCTTCGAGGAGCTGGGCAACCGCGAGCGCGTCGCCACGGCGTGGAATGACTTCGGTGCCGCCCTGTCCGCGCTGGACCGGTCCGACGAGGCAGTCGAGGCGCATCTGCTCGCCGTACGGGAGTACCAGAACCTGGGTGACCGGCATCGGCAGGCGGTCGCGGGCAACGACCTCGGGATCACACTCTGGCGCGCGGGCCGCCGCGAGGAGGCCCGCGACGAGCATCTCCGGGCCCTGCGCCTCTTCCGGGAGCTCGCCGACCCCCACGGCGAGGGCGACACGCTCGTACACCTCGCCGCCGTCGAAGGAACCGAGCAGCTCGGGGAGGCGGGGAACCGTTGAGGCAACCGCCGCTCCGGCCGCGCATGGCGAGGACGAGTTCCCTCGTGCTGGTCCAGCCGACCCCGTTGTGCAACCTCGACTGCCGCTACTGCTACCTGCCCTCCCGAGGACTCGCGCGCGTCATGTCCCACGAGGTCGCCGACGCGGTCGCGGAAACTGTCGGCGTCTGGTCGGAGCACCACCCGGTCACGGTGCTGTGGCACGGTGGTGAGCCGCTCACCGCAGGAGTGTCCCGCCTGCGGGGGCTGCTGGACCGGTTTCCCCCGGGCCGCGAGCACCCCGTACGGCACTCCGTGCAGACCAACGCCTCGCTCATAGACGAGGCCTGGTGCCGGCTGTTCACGGAGCGGCACATCAAGGTCTCCGTCAGCGTCGACGGTCCGGGCCCCGGTGCCGGCCGGCTGGACCGCGGCGGCCGGGACACCACCGACCGCGCGCTTCGTGGTATCGGGCTGCTCAAGGAACACGGCATCGCATTCGGCGCCATCGCCGTCGTAACCGATCCGTCTCCGCACAGGGCAGCCGAGCTGCATGAGTGGTTCGCCGCTCTCGGCTGCCGCGTGCTGGGAGTGAACCTGGTGGAGCGCAAGGGCGTGAACGACACCTGGACAGTCCGCGACGACGAGGACGTCGCCGGCTTCTGGGCCACGCTGGCAGCCCGCGGGCGCGCCGACCGGCGCATGTCCCTGCGTGACGTGGAGCACGCCTGGCGCTACGTCAGGGCGGAGCTGGCCGGAACGGCCGGGCAGTGGGCCGACCAGCCGGTCGATCCACTGCCCATGATCACCTGGGACGGACAGGTGGTTGCCCTCAGTCCGGACCTTGCGGGCTTCTCCTCCGCGCGCCACGGCCCGTTCACCGTCGGCGACGTGCGGGAGCTTGGACTGGCCGGCTGCGTTGCCCGGGCCGAGGAGACGCCCTGGGTTGCCGAGGCCCTCGACGGGGTCGACGCCTGCCGTGCCGTGTGCGACCTGTTCGCGTACTGCCGTGGCGGCCAGGCTGCCAACAAGTATTTCGAGACCGGTCGGCTCGACACGACCGAGACCCTGTTCTGCCGCAACAGCAGGAAACTTCTGATGGAAGGGCTCCTTCGCGATGCCGAACGAGTTGCCGAAAATACCCGACATTAAGGACCGCATCCGGTCATTGAGCGCGGACCTGTTCCCCCAGCCGGATCCCGGGATGTGCGAGGAGTGCAGCGACGGTGCGTGCACGCACACCGCCATCCTCTATTCGGGCGGCACCGAACCTCCGATTCTCCCCTCGCCCCCTCGGTGATTCCGCACGAGCGAGCGTCCGGCCCGCCCCTGTTGAAGCCGTGGGAGGGGCCCCGGGCAAGCCCGCCCAGGTTCCGCCCCCAGTGTCGAGTCCGGACGAGGATGCCGGCAAGGCGGAGTGCGGCCTGGTGGGCGCGCCCGCCCGGCCGGAAGCGCCGGGCGAACACACCGGGTGCGGCGCGGCAGAACGGGTCAATCGCCCACGTGAATGCCGGGGCGGCGACCAGGATCGGGTTCATTGCTGCGGATGATCTCGCGAGTGACGGGAGCCGTGTCACCGCGCCCCAGGAGGAAGTAGCGGAACATGTGCTTCAGGGGGCTGCCTTCGGCCCAGGCGAAGTAGCAGTGCGGCTTGACGCCGGTGGTGTCGCGCAGCGCCAGGAGGATGGCCGCGATGGCGTTCGGGGCGGCCGGGGCCTCGGCGCGCAGGATGCGGTACGGGCCGACCTGGATGCCATGGATGGTGAGGGTGTCGCTGAAATCGGAAGGGTCGACCACATCGATCTCGAGGAACAGTACGTCGGCGGGCCCGGGGACGGGGTTGGTGCCGCGCTGTTCGAGTTCCTTGGCCGAGTACTCGGCTTCGTCGCCGGCCTGCCGGCGGTTGGCGATGATGTTGATGGACTGGTCGTGGGCGAGGGTATCGGCGATGAACCGGCGGGCGGCCTCATCGAAGACGAGGCGGTCGGCGCGCAGTTCAGTGGTGCGCGAGACCCGTGAGACCAGCGAGACGATGATGATGCCGAGGATGAACATGCCCGATATGGCGATGCCGTCGGGCTTGTCGATGATGTTGGCGACCAAGGCGTAGAAGAGGACCGCGGTCAGCATCGCGAAACCGACGGTGGCCGTGCGTTTGCGGCGGCGTACGACGGAGACGGTGACGGCGAAGGCGCCGGAGACCATCATGGCCAGGATGCCGGTGGCGTAGGCGCCGGCCTGCTTGTCGACATCCGCGCCGAACGCGATGGTGATCAGGACACACAAAGCGGTGTAGACGACCACCACGGGGCGTACCGCGCGGCCCCATTCGGGGGCCATGCCGTAGCCGGGCAGGTAGCGGGGCACGATATTGATCAGTCCGGCCATCGCCGACGCGCCGGCGAACCAGAGAATCAGGATGGTGCTGATGTCGTAGACGGTGCCGAACGCCTGCCCTACATGCTCGTGCGCGAGCCACGCCAGTGCGCGGCCGTTGGCCGCACCTCCGGGCTCGAACTGCTTGTGGGGGATGAGGACGGTGGTCGCGAAGCTGGCGGCCAGTAGGTAGACGCTCATGACGAGCGCCGCAGTAGTGAGCAGTCGGCGGGTGTTGCGGATCCGGGAGTGCAGACGCTGTTCGGCGTCGGCGGCGTCTGCCGTCACGAGCGGCATCATGCTCACGCCGGTCTCGAAGCCCGACAGGCCCAGGACCAGCAAGGGGAAGGCCAGCAGAGCCGGGCCTGCCAGGTCGCCGAAGCCGCCGCCGTCACCGAGGGCGTCGGTCCAGCCCGACAGGGCACCGGGTGTGCTGAATACATGTGTCAGAGCGACGGCGATGACCACGGCATTGAGGACCAGGAAAATGGCCACCAAAGGGATGGCCACTTTGACGGCTTCGCTGAACCCGAGGAGAAAGACCCCGCCCAGGATCAGGAGCAGCACCACGGTGAGGACGACCTCATGTCCGTGCAGAGCCTGGGGAAAGAAGGGATTCTCCACTACGTGAACGGAGGCGTCCGCCGTGGACAGGGTGATGGTGATGATCCAGGAGGTGGCGACGAAGCCGAGCAGGACCAGCACGAACAACTTCCCCCACCAGAACGGCAGCAAGTCCTCCAGCATCGCCACCGATCCGGCCCCGTGCGGGCTCTCCTTCGCCACGCGCCGATACATCGGCAGCATGCCCAGCAGGGTCAGCGCCACGATCAGCAGCGTCGCCAGGGGCGAGACGGCGCCGGCAGCCAGTGCGGCGATCGCAGGCACATAGGCGAGACTGGAGAAGTAGTCCACGCCGGTCAGACACATCACCTTCCACCAGGCATGCGTCTCCGCGTGTCCTCCGCCCGCCGCCGGTCCGACCGGCTGCACCTGATGACGCAACATCCACCGCGCAAGACGGCCTCTCGGCGTGATCCGCAGGGCCGGACTGTCCACGACCTCGGGGACGAGCGGCCGATTCACATCTTCCATATGCTCCATGAGCCTTTCCTGGTTCCCATCGACGCAGCGCACCAGTCGGAGTCCTGCCCGCGGCACGACCACCGAGTATGAGACCTGCCGCACACGGAGCCGGCCGGTCAGGCTAGCCGCGCCCCACCTTCTTCCCCACGTCTGCCACGCCAAAGACGAACCGTTGCTCGCCTCAGCCATTCCCGACGCGGGGCCATACGCGCGACCGAAGCAGAGCGGGCGTTCATCCAGCGGCCCCGGTGCGTCTCAACGCGATCGGCGTGAAGGCGAACGTGACGTCGTTCGCGGTGCGCCGGTTCGTCGACCGCGGCCTACTGGTCGACCTGAGCGCGAACCCGGACGGGACGCTGCACCACCCGGCCAGGTCGCGGAGGTGTGCCAGCGCCAGCACCTCGCGGACCTGGTCGCCGCCGACACGCCCCTCGGACCCGAGCAAGCCGCCGCCCGGCTCCGGGTACGACCGCGCCGACTTCGACCACATGGTTCGGCTCGGCTGGGTCCGGTCCCACAGCCGATCGACGCGCGCTTCGGTGCCAGCCGCGCCGGCGTCGTCGACGTCGCGCTCTACGCCACGGCGGCCGTCGACCCGGCCGTCTCCGCCCACCCCGCAGTCGACCGGGAGCAGTTGCCCACAGTGGAGAAGGGCCGGTGCTCCCGCTCGCGCCGCTGAACCCGGAACCGGCGCCAGCACCCGCGTAGCCCTTCCGCAGGTGCAACGGCCCTCCGTACCCGGGCCCGTGGGCGCACCGGGCGCGGAGGGTGTTCACACGGCCTGTGTGAGCGCGGCGTCCAGACGGTCCAGGAGGCCATAGAGGGCGCGCGCGGACAACGTAGGCGCGGCTCTGGACGCAGCGCACGGTGCCCTCCAGCGTCACGGACAGCCGGCCTTCCGCCTCGCGCAAGACGACGCCGGCGAGCCCCCCGGGGGCCGCTGCTCTTTGGCGGCTGGTCGGCGCGGCGGCGGACATCGGCGGCACCGCGCGGGCATGGCCGGTCAGATGGAAGGCGTTCTGCTCGTAGTCGCGGGTCGTCAGCGCGTCCGGGCCGGTCCACGCGAGAACGGTCTTCACCAGGCTCTCGTACGGCTCGCGATCGAGCGGGAGGCCCGCCTCAGTCAGGCCGTCGGAGTCGTACAGGACCGTGTACGTCGCGTACCGACGAAAATTCGCGGCAACGGCGAACACGGGTGTGCCCGTGCCACCGGTCCGGTAGTCGCAACCCGCCTTGAATGCCAGCTCGGAGGCGAAGCCCGTTGGACCTGGAGAGCGCTTCGCGAAGACCTGCATCGGCTGCGAGATCCTGCTCTATACCGGCACGGACGGTGAGAGCGGCAGGCTGCGGGAGGCCTCATCTCCTTTGTCGGCGACCGGCCATTCCGTACACGAAGATGCCGAAGCAGTCAGCGTTTTTGCGATCACGCATCGGAACATGCGGTCGGGGGTTCGGTCGCCGGGTGGTCGACCGGTGACCATGCCAGAGTCCGCCCCTCTGGCCGTCGACGCCATGGGGCGTGTCGCCACCGGGTTGACCGCGGATCTGGCCGTCACCAGCCATCCATCGCAGTCACCGCTGTCGCGGCGCAGCCTCGGCGAAGCGGGTGCCGCCAGGGAAGCTGCTCTGCTCGAGCGGTTCCGCCGCACCCGCTACGCCACGGCGACCGATCTCGACCTTGCGTGCGGGAGGCTGAGCCGGGTCGACTACGGCCACCTGCCGCCCGTTCCGATCCGGTACGGCCTCTGGTTCAGCGGTCCAGCTCTTCCTCGATCGGCGGCTTGGGCACCTCGCGCAGGTGCTGCGACAGACCGGGCTTGCCGCCCCGACGGGCCTGTTCGCCGCGTTGCCCCGGGCTGTGACCCAGATCCGTGTCGGGATCGGTCCGTATGGAATGGGCGATGTCGTCCCGATTGGTATAGGTCTCCGGCGGTATGCCGCGCAGAGCGGACATCACCTCGTCGGAGGCACCGGCGGAACGTGCCGCCTCCAGCAGCTCGGTCTTGTCTGCGGGGAAGTCCACGTCCCGCAGAGCGCCGAGAACGTCGTCGACCGTCGCGTGCGCCATGGGAATCCCTCCCTCACTCACGTTGGGAACGGGCTCCGCGTACCCATGTCGAGTTCCGGCACACGAGGAACGACAAGGTCAGCGCCAGACCGGTCGCGCTCGGCGTGGCCGAACGGTGGCTTGCCCGGCGTGTGCGGCTTCCATGCCCAGCCCGGCGCGGGCTGCCTGGGCCGGCGTGGATTGTTCGACCTGACCTTTAGTTTCCGCGTCCGCCCGAACGTCACCGCGCTGTTCCCGGTCACGCCGGACGCCCGTCGGCGGGCATGGCGACGGCTGACCACCGCTTTCCGGCGCGGTCGCGTATCCAACTCGCGGGTCCCTCAGCCGTGCGTAGCGCGCCATCGCGATGGCAGGCCGCCTTTCCCGGCATGCCATCGCGTCCCTGCACCGGGCCGGGCACGCGATTACCTGGCTTGTTTCCTCCCTCGCAGGAGGAGGGCGCGGATGTGTCCACGGGCGGCCTCGGCGCCCTACTGCGGCGGACGCGCGAACCGAGCGCGGTGTGAAGAGCGGCGCGACAGGAAACGAAGGTGTGTGGACATGGAACGAGGCAGCAATCCGGTCGGTCCCCGTAGGGACGACGAGATGAAGCACGAGCTGGAAGGGCAGCTGCGGGCCGGCCGGCCCACGCACGTCGAGGAGACGAACGAGCCCGAGCCGCCGGCCGACGACGACATCCGTGTCGACCCGGGCGGGCCCGTCCCGCCACCCGGTGAGCAACGCGAGCAGGCCAGGGCAGCCGCCGAGGCGGACTCCCTGCGGATCGAGTTGGCGCGCCACCTGGAGCGCGCCGCTTTCCCGGGCGACCGGCAGAGGCTGTTGGACATGCTGCAAGCGCACAACGCGCCGGACCCCGTGCTGGAGGCGGTGCGGAAGCTCCCGGAGAGCGGCGAGTACGCCAATGTGACCGAGGTCGCCAGGGCGCTCGGTGGCGAGCCCACGGGGTGAGTGTTTCCGCTGAACGTTGCGGACGGAGCCCGTGCGCCACCCGTGTGATCGGCAGACGCTTCGGCGAACAGGTGGAGCAAGGAGGAGAGCCGATGTCGGACCCGCAACAGCCCGAGCTGCGGCGCAGTGACAAGGGGGCGGCCACTCCGCAGGACAGCCAGTCCCGCTAGGCACAGGCCCAGGGCGAGAACCAGGACACCGTCCAGGAAGTCGCCGACGGTGCCAGTGCCACCTCGGACCGGGTCCCCGCACTGACGGACTACCTGTACCTGTCCACCACCAACTCCACGGCCTTCAGCCCGACCGACACCGTGCCGCTGTCGACCCGCGCCTAAGCCATGATGAGTGTGCAGAGCATCTCCGCCCTCCTGACCTCGCTCCTGCTGATCGCGCGGGCCATCGGCATCCTGCACTGACAGTG
This sequence comes from Streptomyces sp. NPDC028722, assembly GCF_040637655.1. Classification (NCBI taxonomy): domain Bacteria; kingdom Bacillati; phylum Actinomycetota; class Actinomycetes; order Kitasatosporales; family Streptomycetaceae; genus Streptomyces; species Streptomyces sp. NPDC028722. The sequence goes on along the minus strand of NZ_JBEZWU010000027.1, from coordinate 84,326 downwards.
GCGACATGAATCCTTCACCGCCCGCCACTGCGCCGAGGGCGGCTCTCGATCGGGCGCTACGCGCGTCTGTTCACCGCGCCTTCACGGTCCAGACCCCGCGCGTGGCGCCCCCTGACGTCGCTCGCGGCGCGGAGGCTCCCTCAAGCGCCGTGTTGCTCCCAGATGCCCACCGAGGACACTGAGGGAAAGGGCAGGGCGCAGGAGGTGCTGTGTGGCGGCCACTCGGTGTAGGACGGCGGGTGCTCCTGGTGGCATTCGCACTTCTGGCGCTGCTCGCATGCGGCGTCGGCGGGTATGCGCTGCTCGGGTTCTCCCTGCCGGACGCCGTCTACATGACGGTGATGACGCTGACCACGGAGGGCTTCTCGGGCGCCGACCGGCTCACCGAGGACGGCAAGCTCTTCACTGCCGCGCTGGCGGTGGTGGGCGTCGCGGTCTTCGTCGCTGCCCTGGGGTTGATCGGGACGGCACTGGTGGAGGGACGGTTCGGGCCTGCGGGAAGGAAACGGCGCATGCAGCATCGCATCGACACGCTGCGCAACCATTTCATCGTCTGCGCCTACGGGCGGGTCGGCCAGGCCGTGGCCCGCGAATTCGAGGCCGAGGGCATCCCGTTCGTGGTGATCGAGACCAAGGCCACACTGGAAGAGAAGCTTCAGCGGGATCATGTGCCCTACCTGATCGGCAACGCCGCCTCCGAACAGGTACTGCGCCGCGCCGGCATCGATCACGCCCGCGGTCTGGTCTGCGCGGTCGATTCTGACGCCGAGAACGTGTACATCACCCTGATCGCCCACTCCCTCAATCCATCTCTCGCCATCGTCTCCCGAGCCTCGGAGGCGGCGTCGGCCGAACGCCTCACCCACGCCGGCGCGAGCAGTGTGGTTTCTCCCTACACCACCAGCGGCCGACGTATGGCCCTGATGGCTGTCCGCCCGCACGTGGTGGACTTTCTCGAGTTCACCCGGCCCGGCAGCTCGGAGTTCCGGATCGAGGAGATCCGCATCGATGCCCACTCCCGTCTTCTGGGACGGCCTCTGCGACAGGCTTGTGGTGGAGCGCTCCCCCTGCTGATCCGCCGCGCCGACGGCGCCCTGGAGCCCAACCCTGATCCCGATACCGCCGTGCGGGCCGGTGACACCATGATCGTGTTCGGCGACCCCGGTGCTCTGCGCCCCATCGAAGAGGAGTAGGCGAAGCAGCAGGGCGTACCAGTCACGGCCGAGCCCCACCCTTCCCTCCGGGGTCATCGACGCCCACCTGGGCACCGCCATCGGTCTCATCTCCCAGGACGGGTACACCGCGGCCGCCGGTCGCCGCCTCCACGCTGCCCAGAGACGTCTGGAGTATCGGCAGAGTCATCGCCTGGGACCTCACCGGCAGGCTGCCGGAGACCGACCTGCCACTGCTGCCCCTCCGGCCCCGGCGCACCATCCAAGGAGGTAGCTAGGTGTATTGACCCGCAGCGTTGTTCACCCTCAACGACTCCACCGTCTTCGACGCAGTCCTGGACGCGGTAAGGGTTCCGCGGACCGGTGCCGGGCGGCCGCGTCGCGGACCCGACGCTGTCATCGCGGACAAGGCGTATTCGTCACGGGCGATCCGCCAGATGCTGCGGCGGCGGGGCCTCCAGGCGGTGATCCCCGAACGGGCCGACCAGAAGGCCAACCGCGTGCGGCGCGGACAGGCCGGCGGCAGGCCACCGGCCTTCGATCGCGACCTCTACAAAGCCCGCAACGTCGTCGAACGCTGCTTCAACCGGCTCAAGCAGTTCCGTGCCATCGCCACCCGCTTCGACAAGCTCGCCGCCCGCTACCGGGCAGGACTCCACCTCGCAGCACTCATCCTCTGGCTTCGCTAGCCTCGACAAGATCACTCGTCAGATACGGCCTAGTACTCGAAGAGTACTTCCGGATTGTTCGGCGAGGGGCCGTCCAGCAGCGGACTGTGGATCCCCTTCAGCGTCCGGTCGAAGAACGCCGTCACGTACTCGCGGGTGATCACCACCCCGCGTTCCGGGGAGAGGGGCGGCGTCGGGAACCCGGCCTCGTGGAGAAGCAGGTCCAGGTCGCTGAAGCTGAAGTGGTCGGCGCCGGCGACCGTCAGCCACTTCTTGTAGCCGCCGAGGGCGGCCCAGGTCTGCCCCCACGTGGTGTCGTGGCCGCCGACCGGGTGGTTGTCGGCCGCACCCAGCATGAGGAACGGCCGGTTGATCTGGCCGGGCATCGGGGCCGGGTGGAAGGCGCCGTCCATGTTCACTCCGGCCCGTACTCGCGGGTCGGCGATCATCGTGGCGGCGGCCGCCGCTCCGCCGAGGGAGTGTCCGGCCATGCCGATCTCGTGCTTGTCGATGAGGTGTGCCAGGCGCCACGCGGTATTGCCCTGCGTCAACTGGTCGATCACGAAGGACACGTCCAGCGCGCGGCTGGCGGCGACGGAGTCGAAGTCGAGCGCCGGGTCATCGCAGATCGCGCACGGCGGCGTCTGGCCGTTCGCCAGCGTCTCGCCGCTGTCCTCGTAGGTGTGGCCGACGAGCGCGACGACGTAGCCGTGACTGGCCAGGTCGGTCGCGAGCGAGGTGAGCACCATGCGCGGATCCTCGTACGCGGGTGAGAGGACCACCAGCGGATACTTGCCGCGCTGCGGCCGCGCGCCGTCGAAGGCGCGAGTGGTGACGCTGGAAAGGTTCTGCGGGGTGACGCCGGAGCTCGCCGGCAACTTCCGGCGCTGGATGATTCCGGCTGCCTCGGCGAGGGTCATGTAAGGGGCCGGAGTCCCGGTCCCGGGGACGGCCGGGTAGACCATCGTGACGGTCAGTTGGCGGGGGCCGGATGACGGCACCCACGGGTCGGGACGGCTCGCGTCGGTGAGGTGGATGACGTCTTCGCCGGCGGCGTAGGGGCCGGTCGGCGCGGGGAGCGTGCCTTGGAAGGACCGCGGTGGCGCGGTTGCCGTGGCCGGTGCGGTGTCGAACGCGTGCGTGGCCACCGGTGTGGCCGACGGTGTGGTCGTGGCGGCGAACCCGGCGCCGGTTCCGGTGACGAGGGCGGCGAGCGCCAGCACCGCGACAGCGCTGATACGGCGATTGCGTTTCATCCCGCCGGCCGGGCAGGGGCGGTCGGCGGCGCTCGAGTGTCGATCGGTCATGGCCCCACGATGTCGCACCAGGCGGCGCCGGGTCGGTAGTGTGAACCCACCGGCCGGACGGGGGGTAAACCCTACCCCCGCTGATGGGCTCTCCTACGCGGCGCTGCACTAGACCGCGTCCCCGCACAGCTCTCATGGACGCCGCCGATACGGCCCTTGGCATTGTCAGACAGGCCCTAGTTGTATTGACCCGCAGCGTTGTTCACACGGGTGATCGGTGGGTGGCCGCCGAGTGCGGTGTGGCAGCGGTGGTGGTTGTAGGTGTGCAGAAAGTGTGCCAGGGCCTCGGTGCGTTCGGTGTTGCTGGTGTAGGGCCGCTGGTAGGCCCATTCGTCGAGCAGGGTGCGGTTGAAGCGTTCGACCTTGCCGTTGGTCTGCGGCCGGTAGGCGCGGGTGAGTTTGCCGGCCGCGCCGAGGTCGGCCAGTGCCTGCCGCCAGGCGAAGCTCTTGCGGTAGGGCCAGGCGTTGTCGGTCAGGACTCGTTCGATGCGGTCGATGCCGTGGGTGGCGAAGAAGGCGGCGGCCCGGCGCAGGAAGGCGGCGCAGGTGGCGGCCTTCTCGTCCGCGTGGATCTCGCTGTAGGCCAGGCGGCTGTGGTCGTCGACGGCGGAGTGGACGTAGTCGAAGCCCATGGCGTTGCGGGTGGCGCGGCCGGCTTGTCGGCCCAGCACCTTGTGACCGCCGCCGTCGGGGATCCGGCCGAGCTTCTTGACGTCGACGTGGACCAGTTCGCCCGGCCGGTCGCGCTCGTAGCGGCGGATGATCTGCCCAGTGGGCCGGTCCAGGAAGGCCAGCCGGTTCAGGCCGTGGCGGACCAGGATCCGGTGGGCGGTGGAGGCGGGCAGGCCCAGGATGGGGCCGAGGCGGGCCGGGCCGAGTTTGCGGGCCTGCCGCAGCTGGCAGACGCGGGCCTCGGTTGCGGCGCTGGTCCGGTGCGGCGTCGTGCGGGGGCGACTGGAGCGGTCGTGGAGTCCGCTGTCGCCCTCTGACCGCCAGCGCCGGATCCACTTGTGGGCCGTGGAGCGGGAGATGCCCATCTCGGCGGCGACATGGGCGACCGGGCGGCCTGAGCGGACACGCTCGACCAGCAGCCGCCTGCCGTGAACGGTCAGCCGGGCATTACGGTGGGACACGAAGACCTCCGTGCGGTGCAGTCCTAGACAGCTCCACCACACCGGAGGTCTTCGCCATGATCAAGCCCGGCAAGTGTCAACAACGCTCGTGATCAATACACCTAGTGCCGCATCAGCCGGCCGGGGCGGGACCATCCCCGCGGGCGGGGGGCCCTTCGGCTCGTCCTGGAATGGCCCCAAGGCCGGCGATGCTGGCGCCTTGGAGGAGCACGAGCAAGTCGTGGTCATGCTAGGGGGTGCCGAGGATCTCGTCCCGGCCGTTGCCGCGTGGTGATCCTCAGAGGTCCTGGACAGCGCGGAGGGCCTGGTCGACGCGGGCCATGGCCGCAGTGTCGACGGGGCCGAGGAGTTTGGCGCCGTCGAAGCGGCCGATGCGTAGCTGGACGATGTTGACCGCGACGGCGGTGCAGGGGATCGGGGTGTCGAGCACCACCGACATGGCCGTGTCCGGGAACCGGCCGCTCTCGTGCAGCACGATCACCAGGACAGCGCCGTAGGACTCTTCCAAGCCCGTCAGGCTGATGATCAGGACGTTGCGGCCGTCGGGCAGCGTCCAGACCTCACCGCGCCTCACAGGGTGTCGCCCTCGCCCGCCAGGTCGTCGCCCAGGCCGAGCGCGGCGAGCTGCCGCCCGGCGTCCAGGGTCGCGGCCCGGCGCGCGGCACGCACCACATACGCGTTCACGCTCAGGCCGGCCTCGGAAGCGGCCGCCCTGATCGAGGGCGCGAGGTCATCGGGGATGCGCAGGGTCATCGTGGTGACAGACATGGTGGCAAGCCTAGCCACCATCATCCGGTGCCGTAAGGGGAAGCCGCGGCTGAAGTGCGGACGGCACCCTCCAGTCGCAGGGGGCCGTCCGACGCTTCGAGCCCCTGGCACGGGTGGATCCGCGAGCAATCGCGTGGCGGGCTGGCCCGCCAGGCGTCCCTCCGGGGTGCCGGTGGCTGGTGGCCGGTGGCCGGTGGCCGGTGGCCGGTGGCCGGTGGCGGAGTACTCACCGGCCACCCGGCCCCGCAACCGGTGGCCGCACCCGCCGTGCCGGCTGGAAACGGCCTCGCCGTACGCCCACCACCCGACATCGGTGAACTCCACCATCAGCTCCTCGGCGCGGTGGCCCCGGCGCGGAAATACACGTGGGCGAGACCTTCGGCGGTGATTTCGCGCAGCCGCGGCTCGACGGCGCCGGTCTGCTGGGCGTCGAACAGGCGGGCTGCGTAGTCGGGTGGCAGCGCGAGGGTGGGGTGCCGCAGGCGGACGTCGTCGGTGGTGCCGGCGCCGCGGTGAATCCGAACCGGGCCGGGGTGCCGATGACCAGGCCGGTGCTCGTGGCAGTTTGGCGGCGGACCTGCTCACGGATGCGGGGCTGCCAACGGGCTCGGACGGCGTCGGCAAGGCGCTGGGCGAGGTGCGGGCGGGGCCGGCGGATCTGATCCTTGGCGTAGCGTAGCGCTCCACGATCCGCTGGAAGACGCCCAGGAGGCCGGCGACCGCGCAGGTGCTCTTGAGTGGACGGACGAGGTAACGCATCTGCGCGCCCTCGGCTTCGGGACGGAGCGGGTGAACCCCCGCTGCACGGCGCGGTCCAGCCGTCGGTTACCAGCCCCATGGAAGGGCTCCCTACAAGACGGCTGTATGGCCTCTTGCGGGTCGATCCTCCGGTCCGGCGAGGGGGGGATTTCCACGCCGGACCGGGGGAATTGCCGCGAGAGGAGCGTCCCAGGCGCGTGCGGGTGTCTCGCGGTTGGTGTCAGAGACCGCCCTCATCACCTGCTTCGTCTTCCGTTGCCTCACGGGGTGTCGGACATCGAAATCTCAGTGTCGTTTCCTCGGCGGTCTGTCTCGATCGGAGCAGACCACCGGACCTGTGACCTCGGCTGTCGCACACCTTCCGAGTCAGCAGTCCGCAGGTCCCCCACCTGTGCGGTTGCCAGGTGGTGTGGGGACCAGCGCGGTGTCGGGCCGGAAGTGCGGCCGCGCGTCGACGCCACCGGCGAGGCCTGGACGCGGGCTGCCGGAGCGGAACTCGCGTGAACAAGCCCGCGGGTGTGGCCCGCTCGATCGCGCCGTGCGGTCGATGCGCTTTCCCGGCCGGCCGGAAGGGCGGATCAGCGCAGTCCGGCGAAGAGATCGTTCTCGGGTATGGCCGCGCCGGTGGCGTCCTGGACACGTACGAAAGTCTCCACGCCCATCAACTCGCCGAACCTCTCCTTGCCCATCTTGAGGAAGAAGATGTTCTCGCCCTGGCTGGCGTGCGCGGCCAACGCGTCGAACTTCTGACCGCTGAACGCGGTCGTGTCCACCCATGTGGTGATCTCATCGTCGGGGAGGCCGATCTCGGCCAGCGCCGCGGTCTCGGCCGGATCCGGCTCCGGCATGTCCTCATGGAACTCGCGCATGACCTCGCCGAACCGCTGCATCATCGAACGCGGCATCGTGGTCCAGTACACCTTCGGTGCCAGCGCGGTCATCTCCAGTGCCGCCATCGTGATGCGGTGAGCCTGGATGTGGTCGGGGTGGCCGTAGAAGCCGTTCTCGTCATAGGTGACGACCACATCAGGCCGGTAGTGCCGCATGAGTTCCGCGAGTCGGGCCGCGCCTTCCTGCACGGGGGTCTGCCAGAAGGATCCTGGGGCGTCGTTGCTCGGCCAGCCCGCCATCCCGGAGTCCGCGTAGTCCAGCGTCTCCAGTGCGCTGACCTTCAGGACTTCACAGCTCGCTTCGAGTTCTTGACGGCGCATCAAGGCGACCGCCGCCGGATCGTGTCCGGGATCGCCCGGCTTGACACCTCCCGGTCCGTCACCGCAGCCACCGTCGGTACACGTCACGAGAACCGTGCGGATGCCTTCCGCCGCGTACCGCGCGAGGACCCCTCCGGTTCCGGTGGCCTCGTCGTCGGGGTGGGCGTGTACTGCCATGAGCGTCAAGGGCCGGTCAGTCATGAAACAGTCCTCCTGGAGAAATGCGTCTTGGTCCGCGTGTACGACGGGCGCACCGCGATCTTGGGGCCCGGATCCTGGTGGGCGGACGACCTCGTGGTCTCCGTGTTTCCCGCCCGTGCGGAACCGGCCCCTCGGTCGATGCAACCATGCCGGCCGGACCAGCTGTTCCCGGCGCGGCCGACCGATCCTCCAAGCGTCGGCGTTCAATGCGAACGAGGTACAGACGCGCCCTGTACGCCGCCCACTGATGGCGGGTCCGGCGACGGCTCACATCGAGAATGCAGGCGGGTCTGCGGCGGTGGAGTCTCTCCGAACACTTGGTCCACGGCGCGGTGCCGTGGACGGCTGAATCAGTGCTTCGTGGTCGTAGCGAGCCGGATCTCGGTGTCACACCGGAGATCCCGCCGGTACCGATGCCCGTCCCCGCGAAGATCCGCAACTACGCGGGTACGATCCCCGCCCGCGACCGGCGCTGAAGCGTGATCCTGGACGCTCCTCGCGAGCCGCACCGTCACCGAGATCGTGACGGCGCGCGCGGCCTCGACCTCAAGGTCATCTCGAGCAGCCTGCGCGCGAGCCCTGACACCGACATGGCCGAGACTCCGTCCGGGACACCGTCACGTGGGACGTAGACAAGCACGGCAGCGTCAACGGCCACCTGCTGCGGCACCCAAGTGACCCGTCCCGGGCATTTCCGCACTGAAGGGTGCGTTGATCCGCCAGGACTGGTCGGCCTGGCCGTTGCAGGTCCACAGGACCAGCGGAGTGTCATCGGCGGTGCCGGCCCCCTCGGTGTCGAGGCACAGCCCGGCGTGGACGTTGCGGACCGACCCGTCCGAGCCGAGCGTCCATCTGTGGTCGTCCTGGCCGCCGCAGGGCCAGGTGACCACCCGGGGGCCGTTGGCGGTGCCCTGGTCGTAGGCGTCCAGGCACATGTCGCCGAAGACGCGGATCTCGCCGCCGGCCCACGTGGTCCACAACTGGTTGGCGGCCGTGTGGCAGTCCCGGATCAGCACCGTGGCCCCGGCGGCGGTGGAGGCGTTGTCCACGGCCACGCAACGGCCGGACGCGCTGCCCCGCAGACGCGAGGTGGTGGCCGCCAGCGGGCTGCCACCGGCCACCCGGAACACGGCGACGCCGTGCGCGGGGACGTGCGCCGAGATCTGCCCGACGTGCTCGACGTGCCGCCGGTCCACAGGTCTGTGAGGGTGAAGGGCCCACCGGACCAGCCGGCTTGCGCGGCCGTGGTGGTGACGGTCGCGGTGCCGCCTCCCCGGTTGAACATGCCCACCGCGACCGAGCCGTCGGACAGGGGCTTGGCGAACACCTCCGTGCTGCCGTCGTCACGCACCCTGCGCCCGCCCGCGCCCAGCCGATCCTGGTCCACCGCCAGCAGCCGCGGAACACCAGTCGTACTTCAGTTAGTCGACGCCCCACGAGGCGAACGCGGTGGCGTCCTGCACCTCGTGCCCTCTGCTGCCCGTGGACCCCGGGTAGTTGCCCACGGCCTGCGCGCAGGTCCGCTCCCCCGGTGCCTCGTAGATGCCGAACTTCAGGTGCCCTCGATGACCCCGCACCCGAAGCTGTTCCAGCCCAGCGGTGGGGTGAGCGCCGGGCTGCCAGGCGCGGCTGAAGCAGTGGACCGGACGGACGCCGCGACGGACGCGGTGACCGTCAAGACGATGACCGCAAAGGTATGCAGAAGTCGTCTGCCTGGACCTCTGGGCACCTGGACTCCTCTCCCGCAGCGCTTCGAAAAGATTCGTTCGTGATTCCGAACATTGTTCAGCCGTCAGGCTTATGGATGGTCAGGGAGAGGCACGAGTATGTCAACGCTCGCTGTTCCTCTGCGTGTGCGCCGCAGGACTTGGCGTCGATCTCCAGCTCACGGAGCTTCGAAACATTCGATGCGAAGAACGAATTGTGCGAGAAGCATTGACGGCGCTCTCAGACTCCTTACTATCCAAAGTGCTCGGTCTGCCGATCGACGTTCGGTATGACGAACAGCAGTGTCGTGTCAGCCGGGACATACGAGGAGGATTGCCCGTGAACATGTCATGTCCTGGTCAATCATGGGGTCGTCGTCGGGTGCTGGCCTCCGCCACCGGCCTGGTCACCGGCTCGCTGCTCCCGCTCGCCGGATCCTCCCGGACCGCGGCCGCCGGGACGGCCGCCGGGGCCGCAGCGCAGTACACGAACCCGGTGATCTGGCAGGACTTCGCCGACATCGACGTCATCCGCGTCGGCGGCACCTACTACGCCTCGGCCTCGACCATGCACTACTCGCCGGGCGCCCCCGTCCTGCGCTCTTACGACCTGGTCAACTGGGAGATCGCCGGCCACTCCGTACCCCTCCTCGACTTCGGCGCCAAGTACGACCTGAACGGTGCCCGCGGCTACGTCCGGGGCGTCTGGGCCTCGTCGCTGGCCTACCGTCCGGGCAACAGGACCTTCTACTGGCTCGGCCAGATCGACTTCGCCCGGACCTACATCTACACCGCCAGCGCCGTCGAGGGCCCGTGGGGCAGGCTCACGACCATCGGCACGCCGTACTACGACGCGGGACTGCTCGTCGACAGCGACGACACCCTGTACGTGGCGTACGGGAACACCACCATCAGCGTGGCCCAGCTCTCGCCCGACGGACGCAGCCAGGTCCGTACGCAACAGGTGTTCACCGCCCCGTCGAGTGTCGGCACCCTTGAGGGTTCGCGCTTCTACAAGATCAACGGGCAGTACTACATCTTCCTGACCCGCCCGGCGAACGGGCAGTACATCCTGAAGTCGTCGAGCGGCCCCTTCGGTCCGTACACGATGCGGCAGGTGCTTCTCGACCTGCGCGGGCCGGTCGCCGGCGGTGGCGTCCCGCACCAGGGCGGGCTGGTGCAGACGCAGAGCGGTGCCTGGTACTACATGGCCTTCGTGGACGCGTACCCCGGCGGCCGGGTGCCCGTCCTGGCGCCGGTGACCTGGACCTCGGACGGCTGGCCCGTCGTACAGCTCGTGAACGGCGCCTGGGGCACGTCCTATCCCGGTCCCGCCGTGCCCGCTCCGACCCGCCAGGTCGCCCCCATGACCGGGGTCGACACCTTCGACGGGACGAGCCTTAAGCCGAGGTGGGAGTGGAACCACAACCCGGACAACACGAGGTGGTCGGTCGGCAACGGACTGACCCTGCGGACCGCGACCGTCACCGACGACCTGTACTGGGCCCGCAACACCCTCACCCACCGCATCCAGGGCCCCACCTCCACCGCCACGGTCCTGCTGGACCACTCGGCGATGCGGGACGGCGACCGGGCCGGACTGGCGCTGCTGCGTGACTCCTCCGCATGGGTCGGCCTCAAGCGCGACGGTGGCGTGACACGGGTGGTGATGGTGGGCGGGCTGACCATGGACGGCAACTGGAACACCACCGGCACGGGCACCGAACTCGCGAGCGCGCCCGTATCCGGCGGCCGGCTCTGGCTGCGCGCGAACGCGGACATCCGTCCCGGCGCGGCACGCCCCGGGACCTTCTCCTACAGCACCGACGGCATCAACTACGTCCGCCTCGGGCCCGACTTCTCCATGGGCAACGACTGGCGGTTCTTCATGGGCTACCGATTCGCCCTCTTCAACCACGCCACACAGGCACTCGGCGGCGAGGTCCGCGTCACGCGGTTCGAGCTGGCCACGCCCTGACCGGACGGAGGAGCGCACCACCCGACCCCCCACCGATTGTACGAGGAGAACCATGAACCCGCTGAAACGGCTCGGTCGTCGCCGAGCCTCGGTGTTGTCCCTGCTGGCCGTGGCCGTCCTGGTGACGCCAGGGACCGCGGCCGGCGCGTCCGAGACCGTCAAGGCCTCCACGCTGGGCGCCCAAGCGGCCCAATCAGGCAGGTACTTCGGGACCGCCGTGGCCGCCGGCAAGCTCGGCGACGGTACCTACGCCTCGATCCTGGACCGCGAGTTCAACGCCATCACTCCCGAGAACGAGATGAAGTGGGACACGACCGAGCCGTCCCGCGGCTCGTTCAACTTCGCTCCCGCGGACCAGATCGTGGGTCACGCGACGGCCCACGGCCAGCGCATGCGCGGCCACACCCTGGTCTGGCATTCCCAACTGCCGGGCTGGGTCAGCTCCATCGGCGATGCGAACACCCTGCGCAACGTGATGCGCAACCACATCACCACCGAGATGAACCACTTCAAGGGCAAGATCTACGCCTGGGACGTGGTCAACGAGGCGTTCGCCGACGGCGGCAGCGGCCAGCACCGATCCTCGGTGTTCCAGAACCTGCTCGGGGACGGCTTCATCGAGGACGCCTTCCGCACCGCTCGCTCCGCCGACCCCGCGGCCAAGCTCTGCTACAACGACTACAACATCGAGAACTGGTCGGACGCCAAGACCCAGGGCGTCTACCGCATGGTGCGCGACTTCAAGACGCGTGGCGTACCCATCGACTGCGTCGGCTTCCAGTCCCACTTCGGCACCGGCGGTCCGCCCGCCAGTTTCCGGACGACGCTGTCGAACTTCGCCGCCCTCGGCGTGGATGTCCAGATCACCGAACTGGACATCGCACAGGCGCCGTCGACGGCGTACGCGAACACGGTCCAGGCCTGTATGAACGTCTCGCGCTGCACCGGCATCACCACCTGGGGCATCAGGGACAGCGACTCCTGGCGCAGCGGTGACAATCCGCTGCTGTTCGACCGCAACGGCAACAAGAAGCCGGCCTACCAAGCGGCGCTGTCGGCGCTGGGTGGCACGGCTGCGACGCGACGGGCCAGCACCCCTTCGCCCCGGTCCACCGCGAACCTCCCCGCCGGCTTCTCCTGGAACTCCAGCGGCGCGCTGATCGCCCCGAAGCCGGACGCCACCCACAACATCGCCGGGATCAAGGATCCGACGGTCGTCCACTACAACGGCAAGTACCACGTGTTCGCGAGCACCGCCAGCTCGTCCGGGTACAACCTGGTGTACCTGAACTTCAGTGACTGGTCCCAGGCAGGCTCCGCCACGCACCACTACCTCGACCGCACCGCCATCGGCACCGGTTACCGGGCCGCACCCCAGGTGTTCTACTACGCGCCGCAGAAGCTCTGGTACCTCGTCTACCAGACCGGTAACGCCTCGTACTCCACCAACCCCGACATCAGCAACCCCAACGGGTGGAGCGCACCGCACAACTTCTACGCGTCGATGCCCGACATCATCCGCCAGAACATCGGCACCGGTTACTGGGTCGACATGTGGGTGATCTGCGACAGCGCCAACTGCTACCTGTTCTCCTCCGACGACAACGGACACCTCTACCGCTCGCAGACGACCGTGGGCCAGTTCCCCAACGGGTTCACCAACACCGTCATCGCGGCCCAGGACTCCAACAGGTACGCCCTGTTCGAGGCGAGCAACGTCTACAAGGTGCAGGGCGCCAACCAGTACCTCCTGCTCGTCGAGGCCATCGGCTCGGACGGCCGGCGCTACTTCCGCTCCTGGACGACGAGCAGCCTCGCCGGCTCCTGGACACCCCTGGCCGCGTCCGAGAGCAACCCCTTCGCGAAGTCGAACAACGTGGCCTTCCCCGCCGGCGCGTGGACCCGGGACATCAGTCACGGCGAGATGATCCGGGCCGGTTACGACCAGACACTGACCATTCCCGCCTGCCGGCTCCAGTACCTGTACCAGGGCAAGGATCCCAACGCGAGCGGCAACTACGACAACCTCCCGTGGCGGCTCGGCCTCCTCACCCAGACCAACTCCACCTGCTGAACCGGCCGCAGGCCCCCGGCACCCGGTGAATGGAGGGCGTCGCAACACTGCTGGTCGACCGGCCAGGGCCAGTAGATCAACGAGGCGCTCGGCGCTCGGCTGGGATTCCCCAGCCGAGCGTTTCGCGTGGTCGGGGTGTCACAGACGCCGGAAGACGCCGCCGCCGGGGGCAGCGCGGCCGACCTTGCGGCCGCTGCGCAGACCCGGGGGCCCGGGATGATGACGACGGCGAAACGGAACAGGCGAGTGATCCTGGTTCCGCGCGAGACGGACGGCTGTGCTGCCTGGACGGTCACGCCAAGACTGCGTCTAGATCGCCGGTGGCGGCGTCAAGGACGCGCGAAGATCCGGGCGCCGCCGGGGTGAGCGCGTTGGCTACCGGTTGTGTCGATATCGTTCAAGCGGCTGATTGTGGGCCGCCCCCTGAGTAATGACCGTCTGGGTGAGCAGATGCTGCCCAAGCGGATCGCCCTGCCGGTCTTCGCCAGTGACCCGTTGTCGTCGGTGGCGTACGCGACGCAGGAGATCCTGCTGGTGCTGACGCTGGGCGGGCTGGCTTGTCTGCACCTGGTGCCGTGGGTGGCGGCCGCGGTGGTGGTGCTGCTGGCGGTCGTGGTGCTGTCCTACCGGCAGGTGGTGCAGGCCTATCCCTCCGGTGGAGGCTCCTACGAGGTGGCGTCGCGCAACCTCGGCCCGTGGGCGGGGCTGGTGGTGGCCTCGGCGCTGCTGGTGGACTACGTGATGACGGTGGCCGTGTCGGTGGCGGCCGGGGTGGACAACATCATCTCCGCGGTGCCGGCCCTGGACTCCTACCGGGTCGTGGTGAACCTGGGTTTTGTCGTGCTGCTGACCGCGATGAACCTGCGCGGCGTCCGCGAGTCGGGCCGGCTGTTCGCGGTGCCGACGTACCTGTTCGTCGTGGGTGTGGTGGCGATGATCGTCATCGGACTGCTACAGACCGCGTTCGGTCATGCGCCGGTGGCCGAGAGCGCCGGGTGGCAGGTCCGGGCCGAGCCGGGGCACGTGGGGCTGACCGGTCCGGCACTGATGCTGCTGGCGCTGCGGGCGTTCTCGTCCGGCTGTACGGCGCTGACCGGAGTGGAGGCCATCTCCAACGGGGTGCCGGCGTTCAAGCCGCCCAAGGCACGCAACGCCGCCACCACCATGGCGGTGATGGGCGGACTGTCGGTCATCATGTTCGCCGGTATCACCGTGCTGGCCATGATCGGCCACGTGCACTACGTCGACGACGCCTGCCAGCTGGTCGGCTTCCCCGGGAACTGCGCGACCGGGACCCAGCGCACGGTGATCGCGCAGATCGCCGCGGCGGTGTTCGGCGGCACCCATTCGGTGATGTTCTTCTACATCCAGGCCGCGACCGCGCTGATCCTGATCCTGGCGGCCAACACCGCCTTCAACGGCTTCCCGCTGCTGGCGGCGATCCTGGCCGAGCACCGCTACCTGCCCCGGCAGCTGCACACCCGCGGGGACCGGCTGGCCTTCTCCAACGGCATCATCATCCTGGCCGTGGTCGCCGGAGCTCTGATCTATGCCTTCAACGGGTCGGTGACCCGCCTGATCCAGCTCTACATCCTGGGCGTGTTCACCTCCTTCACTCTCTCCCAGGCCGGCATGGTCCGGCACTGGAACCGCGAGTTGGCCGGTGTGAGCGATCCGGGGCTGCGCCGGCGCATGCACCGCTCGCGGGTGATCAACGCGGTGGGGGCCTGTCTGACCGCGCTGGTGCTGGCGGTGGTTCTGGTCACCAAGTTCAGCCACGGCGCCTACCTGGTGGTGATCGCCATGCCGGTGCTCTACGCGATGATGCGTGGCATCCGCCGCCACTACGACCGGGTGGCCCGCGAGCTGCGCCCGCAGCGGGGCGGCATCGTGCTGCCCAGCCGCATCCACGCGGTCGTGCTGGTCTCCCAGCTGCACCAGCCCACCCTGCGCACGCTGGGCTACGCCATAGCCGCCCGTCCGGACACCCTCACCGCACTCACCGTCAAGATCAGTGACGAGGAGGTGAACGCGCTGCGCGCCGAGTGGGAGGAGCGGGAGATCCCGGTGCCGCTGACGGTGATGGCCTCCCCGTACAGGGACATCACCGGCTCGGTCCTGGAGTACATCGGGCGCCTGCACCGCGAGCACCCCCAGGATCTGACAGCCGTCTACATCCCCGAATACGTGGTCGGGCACTGGTGGGAGCAACTGCTGCACAACCAGTCCGCGCTGCGGCTCAAGGCCCGGCTGCTGTTCCAGCGTGGGGTGATGGTCATCAGCGTGCCGTGGCAGCTGGACTCCAGCGACCGTGTGGCCGCGCAGCCGCCGTATCCCGCCTCGCCTGGCGCCGGGGCGAGGGTCGGTTAGCGTTTCGATGATGAAGGGTCTGGATCCGCCGCACGAGAGCGGCCGGCTGCGCCGCCGGGACGTGGGGCGTCGGCTGGCCGTCGTCGGCGCCGCCGCCGCGGGCCTGGCAGTCCTCGCCCTGGCGCTGGTGCCCGTGAGGGACTCGCTTTCGCTGGCGAGCATCGTGCTGATCTACCTGACTGCGGTGGTCCTCGTGGCCGCCACCAGCGGCCTGCGCCTGGCGCTGGCGGCCGCGGTGGCCTCCGATGTGCTGGTCAACTTCTTCTTCGTACCGCCGTTCCACACCCTGACGGTCGAGAACCGTGACCTGGTCATCACCCTGACCGTCTACGTGGTGGTCGCCACCACCGTCAGCGTCGCGGTCGACCTGGCCGCCCGGCAGCGCGCCGCCGCCGCCCGCAGCGGCGTCGAGGCCGCCCTGCTGGCACGCATCACCGAGGCACCCCTGGAGGAACGGCCGCTGAGCGCGGTACTCGAGCACGTCCGTGACACCTTCGGCATGACCGGCGCCGCGCTGCTGGAACGCGACGCCGACGGCGAACACCCGGCCGCCGTCGTGGGCGAGCCGCCGTCAGCTGATCCGACGCTGTCCGTGCCGGCCGGGGAGCACCTGCGGCTGGTGGCGGACGGCCCGGCGGTCTTCGCCGCCGACCAGCGCTTCCTCACTCTGCTGGCCACGGCCGCCGTTCGCGCGCTGCAAGCCGAGCGCCTCGCAGCCCAGGCCGCCCGCGCGAGGGAGCTGACCGAGATCGACAAACTGCGCGCCGCCCTCCTGGCCGCAGTCGGTCACGACCTGCGCACTCCGCTCGCCGGCATCAAGGCGTGCGTGTCCAGCCTGCGCGAGCCCGACCTGGAACTCACCGACGCCCAGCAAGCCGAACTCCTGGCGACCGTGGATGCCGCCGCCGACAAGATGAACGACCTGGTCGAGAACCTCCTCGCGCTCAGCCGCCTGCAAGCCGGCGCCCTCAGCGTCCACCCCCGCGACACCACCGTGGACGAGGTCACCGCCGCCGCCCTGCTGCACACCCCGCCACCCCCCGGACGCGCCATCGACGTCGACGTCCCCGACGACCTGCCGCCCGCCTGGGCCGATCCCGGCCTGCTGGAACGCGTCATCGCCAACCTGGTCGCCAACGCGTTCGACGCCGGACCACCCAGCCAACCCGTCCACGTGCACGCCCGCCAGGAAGGAAACGTGATCCGCCTACAGGTCACCGACCACGGCCCCGGCGTCCCCGCCGACCAGCGGGAACACATCTTCGCCCCCTTTCAGCGCCTGACCGACCACACCAGCCGTCACGGTCTCGGCCTGGGCCTGGCCATCGCCCGCGGCTTCACCGAAGCCATGAACGGCACCCTCACCCCCACCGACACCCCAGGCGGCGGCCTGACCATGACCCTCACCCTCCCCACAGCACCATGACCCGCATCCTCATCGTCGACGACGACCCCCACCTGCTGCGCGCCCTGACCATCGCCCTGACCGCTCGCGGCTACCGGATCAACGCCGCTCCCGACGCCACCACCGCCCTGCGGGCCGCCGCCACCGCCGCCCCCGACCTGGCCGTCATCGACCTCGGCCTGCCCGACCTCGACGGCATCAACATCGTCGAAAGCCTCCGCGGCTGGTCCACCGCCCCGATCATCGTCCTGTCCGCCCGCCACGACGAAACCGCGAAGATCAACGCCCTGGACGCCGGCGCCGACGACTACGTCACCAAACCCTTCGGCATGGGCGAACTCCTCGCCCGCATCCGTGCAGCCCTGCGCCGCGCCACCCCTGCCGACGAACAGCCCCTGATCACCACAGCGGCCTTCACCGTCGACCTGGCCGCCAAGCGCGTCACCACCGCGGCCGGCGAGACCCGCCTCACGCCCACCGAATGGCACCTGCTGGAGATCCTCGTCCGCCACCCCGGACTCCTGGTCACCCAGCGCCAACTTCTCCAGGAGGTCTGGGGGCCCCGCTACGAGAAGGAGACCAACTACCTGCGCGTCCACCTCGCCAACCTCCGCCGCAAACTCGAACCAGAACCCTCCCACCCCCGTTACCTCATCACCGAACCCGGCATCGGCTACCGTTTCACCCCCGACGCCTCCGTCTGACCGCGCGGACGACACGCAACCGGGCGAGCAGTTCGGCCGGAGCGTGCGGAGCGAGCACGTACGGCTTGTCAGAGGCTGCTGAGAAGTGCCAGGCGCTCGGCGCCGGTGGAGCCCTGGTCGGCGTAGTGGATGACGAGCGGTTGGCGGGCTTGCGGGCGCACCGTCTTCTCGTGGTGCAGGTTCGAGGAAGGCGGGGCGGGAGGACCCAGCAGGCCGCGCCCGCACCGGGCGGGACAGGACGAGGCCGGACCACAGGAACAGGACCGGCGGCGACGGTGTCCGGCAGCCCCGGACGCAGGCCGGGGAGCTACTGGGTCACCAGCATCGCGGGCCTGCTCAACGGTTCCCGAACCCGCCTCCAGCGACTCCCGGCTCCGCCCGGGTGTGTCACGTCGTGGCGCCCGGGCGAAGCTGTCGCGGACGTACGCGATACACGCGTTGTCCAGCCCCGATCGTGGAACCCGGGCCGCATGAGCAAGACCGCACTGATCATCATCGACATGATCAACACGTACGAGCACAAGGATGCCGACCTGCTGATTCCCTCGGTGGAATCGGTCGTGCCGGTCATGGCCGACCTCCTGCGGCGGGCCCGCGACCGGGAGGTGCCGGTCATCTACGTCAACGACAACTTCGGCGAGTGGCGCTCGCACCACGGGGAGCAGCTCGAACAGGCGCTCGCCGGGCCGCGTGCCGACCTGGTCGAGCCGGTGAAGCCCGACGGCGACTCCCTCTTCGTCCTCAAGGCCCGGCACTCGATCTTCTTCGAGACACCGCTGAGCTATCTGCTCACGGAGCAGGGGATCGATCGGCTGGTGCTGACCGGTCAGGTGACCGAGCAGTGCGTGCTGTACTCGGCGCTCGACGCGCACATCCGTCACTTCGACGTGGTCGTGCCCAAGGACGCGGTGGCGCACATCCACGCGGACCTCGCGGAGGCCGCGCTGCGCATGATGGAGCGCAACATGGGTGCGCTCATCCGCGAGAGCCACCAGCTGTGGGCGTGAGTGCTCCCCACGTCTGTCGTTGTCCGGAAGCACCGGCCTGGTCGTCTCCCCCGGCCTCCCGACCGGAGAACCCCCGGAATCCGGTACGGCGATCTCCAGCAGCTCGCTGCGCAGTCGCAGCCTCATCCGCCGGTCGCCGCGTTAGCGGATGGCGAAGCCGTAGGAGGACAGCTCGGGCAGCGGCACCGGGTCGAGATACCGGCGCCCCGGCGTGGTCTCCAGGCCGGTCAGTCCGCGCTGCGCTGCACGCCCCCGAGGCACGGGCCCCAGGCGTTCCGGCGTTGTTTCGCCGGTCGCCGCTGCCGGATTCGGGGCATCCCCCGAGGGTGGGCAGCCGTGCCGACACGGCCCGCATGCTCCGGCGCCGGCGGGCGGTGCGGCCGTCCTTGCGGGTCCGGCGGGCCCGCGTACGCCGCACTTGCGCCTCTTGCCGGCGGCCGGCCTCACCATGCACCGCGGCGACGCGCAGCGCGGCGATGCCGGGCCGCCAGCACCTCCGCGACAGGCGCCTGGGGGCGCGGGGCTCCACCCGTAGCGCCCCGGGGGCGCTCCGCAGGCACAGCACGCTCCGGCCGTCCGGCCCTCCCCCGCCGATCTCCCGCACGAACATCTGCCCGATCACCGTACCGGCGCCTCGTCCAGCGGATGGGCGGTGAGAGAGTGGTCGCATGTGCGGTCGATACGTCTCCACCCGGCGCCCGCAGGACTTGGCGCAGCTGTTCCACGTCGCCGAGTGGCCCCCCGAGGAGGTGCTCGCACCGAACTGGAACGTCGCCCCGACCGACGACGTCTGGGCCGTCCTGGAGCGCACCCCACACACCGATGGCGGTGCCCCAGCACCCCGCAGGGAGCTGCGGCCGCTGCGCTGGGGCCTGGTGCCGTCCTGGGCGAAGGAGCCGAAGATCGGCGCGCGGATGATCAACGCCCGGGTGGAGACCGTCCACGAGAAGCCGGCCTTCCGCCGCGCGTTCGTCAAACGCCGCTGCCTGCTTCCGGCGGACGGCTTCTACGAGTGGCAGCCCGGCAAGGACCCGGCCACCGGCAAGGTGCGCAAGCAGCCGTACTTCATCCACCCCGAGGACGACCAGATGATGGCGCTCGCCGGCCTGTACGAGTACTGGCGCGACCCGGCCGTCACCCAGGACGACGACCCGGCCGCCTGGCTGACGACCTGCACCATCATCACCACCGAGGCCACCGACGCAGCCGGCCGCGTGCATCCGCGTATGCCCCTCGCGCTCACCGAGGATCACTACGAGGCCTGGCTCGACCCCGCGCACCAAGACCCCGACGAACTGCGCGCTCTCCTCGGCCAGCCCGCCGGCGGACATCTGGATGCGCGCCCTGTCTCCATGGCCGTCAACAACGTCCGCAACAACGGCCCTCAACTCCTCGACGCGATCAGCCTGTAGCCGCAGCCGAGCCGTACCGTGCCGACGTGAGCCGTGTCTTGGCCGGCCGATTCCTGGGCCCGTGTGCGTCACTCACCCTCGCGCTGCCCGTCTCTTCGGGGCTCGGGAAGCGGAGGCCCGGGGACGTTCCTTGACTGGCGGCGGTACACCGGCCTCGTCGGTCGGAGTCGCTCACCGCGCCGTGGCGGTGAGCGTGGGATCCCCACCGCCGCTCCACCGTCAGGGGCGTCTCAGGTGCGGGGTTCCAGCACCTCCAGGGCGCCCGTCTGGGTGTCGTAGCTGCGCAGGGTGGTGAGCCGAACCGAGAGCGGCGGCGTCGGCAGCAGCTCAGGGACCCGCCGGTCGGCGAAGGCACCGGCCCGTCGGGTCCGGCCGAGGGTGATGTGCGGGCTCCAGCGACCAGGTTGGTGGAAGGGGTTGAGGGTCTCGGGCGGGCTGTCCGAGGCGACCGCCTCCCACACCTGGCGGTGCAAGCCGGCCAGCGCGGAGTCGAGTTCCAGCGCCCAGGCCAGCACCGAGGTGGGCCGCTCGAAACGGACCACACCGGTGCACCGGACCGGCAGCGGCAGGGCGGCTGCCGCCTCGGCGAGCTCCCAGCGGATCGGGGCGGTCAGCTCCGGGCAGGCGGCCAGGGTGAGGTGCGGGCTGTTGGTCGGTGAGCGGTGGCGCGCCTGACTGGGCAGCCCCGCGTCCGCGAGGCGCCGCCAGGCCTCCCGGACCGCTAGCTCCGCCGCCTCGTCCAAGAGGAGTTCGACCGTGCGCACCGCCGCAGCCTATCGGCGATCGGCTGCGCCTCCGTCGTTGGCCGGGCCGTCAGGCCGCGGGCGCCGGGGATCGATGCGGTGGCTGCCCGAACGGCGTCCAGTTCGGCACCGGCTCCGGCTGCTCCGGCGCCCTGCTCGCCGAACTCGTCGGCCCCACCGGCACCGTGACCAGCCTCGGCATCGACGCCTGCCTCGTGAAGTGGGCGAACCTCATCCACCACGAGCGCGGCCTAGACAACATCCGCAGCCACGTCACCGACGGCACCGCCGGCTTCGTGCCTTGTGTCGCCGTCCGCCCCGATGCGAGCGCTGCCAGGGCGGCGCAGGGCGCTGTTCAGGCGGTCCGCCTGCGGTCCGTGGCCTGGATCGGGAGTGTTCGGCCCGGGCTCACGTGCTCGGTGCGGGCGGTCTCCAGGAGGAGGCGCCAGGAGGTCACCGTCGGGCGGCGCCGCAGAAGGCTGCGGCGCTCACGCTCGGTCATGCCGCCCCAGACGCCGTGTTCGATACGGTTGTCGAGCGCGTGAGCGAGGCATTCGGTTCGGACCGGGCAGCCGTCGCACAGGGCCTTCGCCCGATTCTGGGCCGCGCCCTCGACGAACAGCTCCTCAGGGTCCGCAGTGCGGCACTTCGCCCATGTCTGCCACTCCCGATCGCCCGATGCCATGGCCGGCTGCCCCTCCCGTGCGGGTTTCCCCCGCCTGCGGGGGCTTGGTGCAGACCGTATGCCCATGACACGGAGATGATGATCCCCTCCGCAGTTCCAACCCTTACGAGGGACGCCACCGTTGACAGCGACGGCCACTGGTGCTGTGATCGCGGTCGCAGCGCCGCCTTGTCGCCCACCTGCGGAACAGCCCGCGGACGCTGATCCGGATCGGCCGCGAGGCGTTGAGGAAACGGCGCCCACAGCCCTGACGCGGTGGGCTGTCAGTCGCTCTCGGGGCCGGACGGGGCGGCCCACTCGACGAACTGGACGATCACGCCGTTGGGGTCGGTGACCTGGAAGAGGCGTTCGCCCCAGGGTTCCTCGCGCAGCGGCATGGTGATCTCGACGCCCTCGGCGCGCAGCCGCTTCTCGATGTTCTCGATGTCGGTGCTGGTGAAGGCGAGGATCAGTCCGGAAGCGTGCTGGTCACGCTGTTCGGCCGGCAGCACCTCGGTGCCACGTGCGAGCAGGACGATGTCCACCGCAGCGTCGTCGCGGGCCAGGGAGGCGAATCCATCGGCGGCGGCTTGCTCGACGTAACCGAGGTGGGTGGTGAAGAACCGCTGGGACGCAGCGACATCTTCGACGGTGAGCGAGATGGTGGACGCGGTGATCTGCAAGACGGTTCTCCTCATGGAAATGCGAAGCCTGTCGCCGCCGGCAGGCGAGGCGGTCGACGTGATCGTCGGTGGGCGTGCGGCTCTGCGGGCGAGAGGGCGGGTGCTCCAGGTCGCCGACCGCCGCCCACGGGGCAATGGGATCCGGCGGCTGGAGCAGCGCGGCCGCCCCCAGCCAGGTGACGCCCGCAAATGTCCTCGACATGTGTGTTGAGGAAATGCCCCTCACAGCGTCACCGGGTACGCGCTCGAGGATAAGGGAGCCGGCCCGGGAGCGACCACCGATCACACGGACGACCTTCCCGGCAGTAGCACACTCGATACACGCCTTGTGAGCGACGGTTTCGTGTGCAACACGTCTGCTGCCGGCGGTCATTGGGCGCTTGCGGTGGGACGGACGACGATTTCGTTGACGTCGACCTGCGCAGGCTGGGAGAGGGCGTAGGCAATGGCTTCCGCGATGGCGGAGGCGGGCAGTGAGACAGCGCGGTAGGTCTTCATGGCCTGCCTCGCGGCGGAGTCGGAGATGCTGTCGGCGAGTTCGGACTCGGTCACGCCCGGGGAGACGAGGGTGACGCGAATGTTCCCGGTGGACTCCTGGCGCAGTCCTTCGGAGATCGCGCGGACGGCGAATTTGGTGGCGCAGTAGACGGCAGCGGTGGGAGAGACCTCGTACGCGCCGACGGAGGCGACGTTAACGAAGTGCCCGCCGCCCTGAGCGCGCATCACGGGCAGCGCGGCGGCGATACCGTGCAGGACTCCCCGTACGTTCACGTCGATCATCCGGTCCCACTCATTGGTTTTCAGCGCGTCCAGCGGTGAGAGCGGCATGACTCCGGCGTTGTTGACCATCACGTCCACTCGGCCGTACTGCTCGCGGGCGGCGGACACGAAGGCCCGGACGTCGGCGGCATCGGTGACATCCAGCCGCTGGAACGTCGCGGTGCCGCCTGCGGTGGTGATTTCCCTGGTGAGCGTATCGAGGCGGTCGGTGCGTCGCGCTCCGAGGAGCAGGCGGTGGCCGTCGGCGGCGAGCCGGCGGGCGGTCGCCTCTCCGATGCCGCTGCTCGCTCCGGTGACTGCCACGACCTTGGCTGCGTCTGTCATGTCTGCTTTTCCTCTCGGTAGAGCACGAGGTGCTCGTGGTGGAGCACGCCCTCGCAGATGTCGCCCGTCGCGGTGAACCCGGAGTCGTCGACGTAATCGATGTGGTCGCCGGTCACCGTGTAGTGGCCCGTGTAGGCGCTGCGCCGGTTACCGCGGGCCTCGTCGTACCGGCCGTCCGCCCGCAACTCCTGACGGATGTGACCGTCTGCGGTCACCCACATGCCGACCAGGTCGGCACGGCGCTCCTCCGTGTTCCCTGTCATGACGGGCTCTCCTCGTCCATGGGTGCGGATCTGTCCTGCCCGAACGAGTCTGGACAGAGCGGAGACCGCCGGCCAGGACGTGTGTTGCCTGGGTGCAGGCCACCCAGGCAACACACCGCTCCGCGGCCTAGCCTGAGGAGATGACCGACAGCAACCACCTCGGAGAGTTCCTACGCGCGGGCAGGGCGGCCCTGCGGCCGCAGGACGTCGGCATGGCGAGCTACGGCGTGCGCAGGGTCACCGGTCTGCGCCGTGAAGAGGTCGCGGTCCTGGCCGGGGTGAACGCGGACTACTACACCCGCTTGGAACAGGGGCGCGAACGACACCCCTCGGCCCAAGTGCTCGACGCGCTCGGCCGCGCCCTGCGACTGGGCCCCGATGCCCAGGCACACCTGCACCAGCTGGCCGGGACGGCGCCGAGCAACCAGTTCACCCACACCACGGACCGCGTCGGTCCCGCCCTTCGCCAGTTGATGGACGGCTACCCGGGCGCCCCGGCGTTCGTCATCAACCGGACCTTGGACGTCCTGGCGGGCAACGCCCTGGCCGAGGCCCTGCACTCATCCTTCGAGCGGGCGGACAACCTGGCCCGCATGACCTTCCTCGACCCGGCGGGCCGGCAGTTCTACACCCGGTGGGACTACACGGCGCAGGCCACCGTGGGCCACCTGCGTCAGGCGGCCGGCCCTGACCCGGACAACCCGCGGCTGCGGGAACTCGTCCGCGTCCTCACCGAGCACAGCACGGATTTCGCCCGCTTGTGGAACACCCACACCGTCCGTGGCAAGACCCAGGACGCCAAGTACTTCCTCCACCCGGACGTCGGGCCCCTGACGCTCACCTACCAGGCCTTCGACGTACGCGACGCTCCGGGCCAGCAACTCATCATCTACCAAGCCGAACCCGGCAGCCCCGACGCCCGGGCCCTGGCCCTTCTCGGCTCCCTCCACGCCACCTCGAACCAGGCAGCCATGTAGCCGGAAGCCCACCGGCCGCGCCTGGTCCGCCTGTTGCAGGCGCTCGACGACTTGCGCGGCGTCGTTCAGGCGGGTGGTGGTGGCGTGGGTGATCAGTTCGCCACGGTCGTCGAGCGCCTTGCCTGGGCGGTCACGGTACGGCGGCCGGCGTGTAGGACGGTGCCCTCGGCGGTGAGGGTTCGGCCGTCGGTTCGGGCGGCGCGGAGGTAGCTGCCCTTGAGTTCGAGGGTGGGGTAGCCGGCGCCGACGCGGAGGGTGGTGTGGACGGCGCAGCCCATGGCGGAGTGGAGCAGGGTGGCGGCGATGCCGCGGTGGACGGCGCCGAAGGGTGGGCGAAGTCGGGGCGGTGTCGAGGGAGATGACGACGCGGCCGTGGGCGACCTCGGACCGAACGCCCCACCGAGATCCCCTCCACCGGCCGCCCCGCTCGGCATGCGCTTCGACTTCCCCGCCCGGGGCGTCCGAACGGTCTTCGGCCGGGCGATTGCGCGACGGCAGCGCCACCTGGCCCACCACCGGATCACCCTGAGTCCGGCGCCACCCGCACCCCCGGGAGCGCCCGAGGAGGGAACACCCCGCTCCCTGTGACGGTGGCCGGCCGCCGACTGGCTGAGCCGGGGCGCGTCACGCCCGTCCCGCGGACGTCAGGAGCCGGCTTTCATCGAGGGGTTGTCATTGCCCAGCACC
This sequence comes from Streptomyces sp. NPDC028722, assembly GCF_040637655.1. Classification (NCBI taxonomy): domain Bacteria; kingdom Bacillati; phylum Actinomycetota; class Actinomycetes; order Kitasatosporales; family Streptomycetaceae; genus Streptomyces; species Streptomyces sp. NPDC028722. Next base: position 59,330 of record NZ_JBEZWU010000027.1, on the reverse strand, counting down.
GGGGCACTGCGCACGAGGCGCAGTCCCGTCGTCAGCAGGAGGCCCCCGACGATGTTGCCGAGCACCGCCCAGGCCAGCCACCGAAGCCAGTCGGTGTAACCGTAGGACGTCCTGCCGGTGTGCAGGCCGGCGAACGCGATCAGGGAGTCCAGGACCGAGTGCCACAACCCGAGCCCGGCCAGGACGAACGCGGTGGTGATCGATGCGGTGATCTTTCCGGCCATGGACTCGGTGCCGTGATGCATACGGGTCATGAGCGTGATGACGCCGCCGCCCAGCACGGCCAGGCAGAAGGTGCCCAGCGTGTAGCCCCCGTCGACGAAATGCGCGCCCGAAGCGGCCGCGGTGCGGTGCAGGTCCGGGTAGGCCTGCATGACCAGCCAGGTGAACACCCATCCACCGATCAGGTTCATCACCAGGACCGTCACCCACATCCGTACCAGGTCGAGCCAGGAGGCGGCACCGGCGATGACGGTGGCGACGGGCACCAGGAAGCCTTCCGTGAACAGCTCGCTGTGACCGAGCAGCAAAGCGATCAGCCCCACGGAGAAGGCCAGCCCGGCCAGCAGTTCACTGCCGGTCACCTGCCGCACGAACAGCAGCGTCATGACACCGACACCCACATCGATACCGCCCAGCAGCGAGGTGGCCACCAATGACGTCCAGGTGCGGTGCAACCGTGGCCGGCCCTCGTCCACGATCCGTTGCGCCGCTTCGGCTACCCGCCGCTCCCCAGGCCCCTGCATGATCGGGTCATCCGGCTGCATCACGGTTCCTCCGGTCTCACGTCACCACGGGAACACGTCGCCGGTGTCATGAGACCGGAGCGTCCCGGAGTGATCTTCCGTGAGACCGTCCCCGGATGCCGTCACCCACGCCGTCCGACCCGGCCGCACTTCGGACCCGATCGCTGCGCCCACCCGTGGGCCGAGACGCGGTGCCGACAGCGGAACGGTGGGACGGCGGCGGACCCGCGGCCACGTCCGCCGCCCGCCTTCCCCCCGCAGCGACGCAGCGACACAGCGACGTACCGGTCGCGCAGCTGGAGCTGTCAGGAGTCGGACGGGCTCGCGGGCGCGGTGTGGGGCGGCGTTGCTGTCGAGCGGGGCGGGCAGGCGGAACCGGCCGTCGAGAGCCGGGCCGTTCCGGCATCGCTCACCGCGTTGGCCGAAACAGCGGAGACGTCGGACCCGTGGTGCGTACTCTGTGGAGGTGATCGGACCAGAGCGTTTGACTGTCTTCCTGACCATTGTAACCGTGCTGATCGCCGTGCCGGGGCCGAGTGTCCTTTTCGTGGTGAGCCGAGGGGTGGCACTGGGCCGAAAGGCCGCTGTGTCAACGGCGGTGGGGAACGAGGCCGGGCTGCTCATTCAGGTGGTGCTGGTGGCGTTCGGGCTGGGGGAAGTACTTGCCCGCTCCCTGCTGATCTTCTCGGTCCTGAAGTTCACCGGCGCGCTCTATCTCGTCTATCTCGGTGTCCAGGCCTGGCGGCGACGCAAGCTGCTGATGGTGGAGGATCAGAACGTGTCGGCGTCGGCGCGTCCGGGACAGATCTTCCGGGAAGGCTTCATCGTCGGGGTCAGCAATCCCAAGGGACTGCTGATCTTCGGCGCGGTACTGCCGCAGTTCGTCGACGCGTCGGCGGGAAACGCACAGGTGCAGTTGTTGCTGCTCGGCCTGATCTGCGTCCTGATCGCGTTGATCTCGGACGCGGCATGGGGCCTCCTCGCTGGAACGGCCCGCAACTGGCTTGCCGGTTCACCGCGTCGGTTGTCCTGGATCGGTGGGGCGTCGGGCATCGCGATGGTCGGCCTGGGGGTCCGGCTCGCGTTCAGCGGCCGGGAATGAATCGGGGACGCGGGCCGGCGCGGTCGTCCGGGTCAGCCGGCCCGTTCGGCCCGGGTGAGACCTAACTCGTACGCGACCGCGACCGCGCTGGCCCGGTTCCGCAGGCCGAGCTTCATGAGCACGTTCTGTACGTGTGTCTTGACCGTGCTCTCGCTGACCACCAGTTCTCCGGCGATCTCCGCGTTCTTCAGCCCGCGCGCCAGGAGTTTGAGGACCTGCCGCTCGCGGAGTGTGAGCAGGTCGAGCGCCGTATGGTGGACGGACGGTCTGCGGGACGGTGCGCGGTCGGGCTCCCCCTGCTCGGGTACGCCGATGCGGTAACCCCCGGAGACAAGTCTTATGGCGGACACCAGGAATGCCGGCTCCTCCCACGCCAGCACCAGACCCCCGGCACCGAGTTTCTCCGCTTCCGCGTGGATGGGATTGTTCGCGTCATTACTCAGCAGCAGCATGCGCGAGACACCGGCACCGGCATAGTGGGCGGCCCGGTGCATCAGGTGCACCACGTCGATGGACCGGCAGGCGGTGTTGATCACGAGCACGTCCAACGACGAGTCGAGAGTGGCTTCGAGCGCCGTCGCGCTGTCCCGGGCGCTGCCGATGAGCGTGAGGTCGGGGTAGGCCCGCAGAACATCGACGAGCCCGGCGTGCACGAGGCTGGAGTCGTCGATCAGGAAGATGCGCAGGGGCGCCCGCTTCTCGCCACCGTCCAGGCCGTCCGATGTTGGATTCCGGTCGGTTCGAGCGTCACGCACGAGGCCCTCCTGTGCCGCGAGCCGCAGCCTTGGACCGAATCGAACAAAGCGTCATCCTCTCCCACACCCCCAGTCCGGAGTGCGCGTTTTTTCGCCATATCCGATTGGCAAGTGCATGAAGGCGGGAATTGGCTACTTCGACCTAGTCCGTTCGACGCGATGTCCTGCCGCGATCCGTCCGATCTGCCGAAGACGCCGCCCGGCGCTCGCGCCTAGGGTCACCCGACATGACACAGAGCGTGGTGATCCTGGGTGGTGGAACGGCTGGGTGGATGACCGCCTCCTACCTACGGGCGGCCTTCGCGGACAGCGTCGACGTCACCGTGGTGGAGTCCCGGCGGATCGGTACCATCGGGGTCGGGGAGGCGACCTTCAGCACGGTCCGCCACTTCTTCGACTACCTCGGTCTCAGCGAGGCCGACTGGATGCCGGAATGCAACGCCACATACAAACTGGCGGTACGGCTGGAGAACTGGCGCGCACCTGGCACGTACTTCTACCATCCGTTCGAACGGATGCGGGTCGTCGACGGGGTGCCCCTCACCGACTGGTGGCAGAAGGTCGGCGAGACGGACCACTTCGACCGGGACTGCTTCCTCATACCCTGGCTCTGCGACGCGAAGGCATCCCCCAGGTACCTGGACCACCGGCTGTTCGAGCAGGATTTCGACGAGGACCCCCACCGTCCCCTCTACCGGACCACGCTCGCCGAGCAGAACACCCAGTTCCCCTACGCGTACCACTTCGACGCCTCCCTCCTCGCCGACTTCCTGAGCCGCTACGCCGTCGAGCGCGGTGTCCGCCGGATCATCGACGACGTCGTGGACGTACGGCTCGACGAGCAGGGCTGGATCGACCACCTCGTCACCCGGGAGCACGGCGACCTGACCGCCGACCTCTACGTCGACTGCTCCGGATTCCGCAGCAGGCTGCTCGGCGACGCCCTGGAGGAACCGTTCATCTCCTTCCAGGACTCCCTCCCCAACGACCGCGCGGTGGCCCTGCGGGTCCCCGTCGACACGGCCGTACAGGGCATCAGGCCGTGCACCACGGCCACCGCCCAGGAGGCGGGATGGATCTGGACCATCCCGCTGCTCGACAGGATCGGCACCGGATACGTCTACGCGGCCGACTACTGCGAACCCGAGGACGCGGAGCGCCTCCTGCGTGACTTCGTCGGACCGGCGGCGGCGGACCTGGAAGCCAACCACATCCGCATGCGGATCGGCCGCTCCCAGCGGGCCTGGGTCAACAACTGCGTGGGTATCGGGCTGTCCGCCGGGTTCGTCGAACCGCTCCAGTCGACCGGGATCTTCCTCATCCAGCACGCGATCGAACAGCTCGTCAGGTACTTCCCCGGCACGAACCGCGACCGGGTGCTGCGCGACACCTACAACCTCAGCACGGCCAGGGCGGTCGAGGGCGTCCGTGAGTTCCTGATTTTGCACTACCGGGGTGCCGCCCGCGTGGACAACGACTACTGGCGCGACGCGAAGAAGCGCCCACTGCCCGACGACATGGCGGTGCGCCTGGAACAGTGGACGAGCAGACTCCCCGACAACAACACCACCTACCCCTACTACCACGCCTTCGAGCCCTACAGCTACGTCTGCATGGCCCTCGGGCTCGGCGGCCTGCCGCTGCGTCACCCGCCCGCGCTCGACCTGGTCGACACCCGCGCGGCACGGCACGAGCTGACCCGGGTACGGCAACAGGCGCGCAAGCTCGTGGAGACGCTGCCCAGCCAGGTGGAGTACCTCTCTGGGCTGCGCTGATGATGGTCGCCGCCCAGTCCCTGGCGGCGCTGTCCGTGGCGCCGGCCGTGGCCCGGCCGGCCCGCCGGACGGCGACGCCCGTACGCCGGCCACCGCTCACCGGGGACATCGCGCACGGCCCGGTCCCGATGGCGTCGGTGATCACGGTCGTCACCGGCCCGCTGCCGGTGCTCGCGATCGGGTGCCCCGCCGCCGGAGCACCGCCACGGCCCGCGTCCCAGGAGCCGTTCCATGACGGGGTCTGACACGGCCACTCAGGACACGACTGCGGGTGAGGAGGGCTTCAGGGCCCTGATGTCCCTGTTCCCCACCGGCGTTGCGGTGATCGGGGCCCTCGACAGGGCCGGCCGGCCCTGGGGCATGACCTGCTCGTCGCTGTGCAGCGTCTCCCTCAGTCCGCCCACACTGCTGGTGTGCGTGCGCAGCGGCAGTCCCACGCTGGACGCACTGGAGAGCACCGGGGCGTTCAGCGTCAACCTGCTGCATCACTCCGCCCGGGACGTCGCGGAACTGTTCGCCTCCGGCGACCCGGACCGCTTCCGGCGGACGGCCTGGCATCTGCCCGGCACGGCGGCCGGCCCCCATCTGCGGGACGCCGCGCACGCCGTGGGCGACTGCCGGGTGGACAGCGTGCGGCAGGTCGGGGACCACACCGTGGTCTTCGGCCGTGTGACGCGGGTGAGCGTCGGCACCGGACCGGCCCGGGCCCCGCTGCTGTACGGGTTGCGGCGGTACGCCGCATGGCCGTCGGCCAGTAGCGTGGCGGAGCCCGGCCGGTCCCGGCCGGCCCCAGCCGGCGAGGAGTGAGATGTCGCAGCCCGTGGAGCCCACCCGTGTCCTGTCGCCCGAGGAGGTGCTCCGCAGATCCGGAGTGCCGTTCACGGTCCTCGACCACGTCCCCATCGTGGGACGTCAGGACGCCGAGACCAAACTCGGCCTCGCCACCGAGCAGTTATTGAAGACCATGGTCTTCAGGACCGCCGACGGCGGCTTCGTGCTCGCCGCCCTGCCCGTCACCGGCCGCGTCCACTACGGCCGGCTGGCCCGGGCGGCGGGCGTGTCCCGCTCCAAGCTCCGGCAGGCCGAGCCCGGGGAGCTGAGCCTGCTGGGCATGGAACCGGGCGGCGCGAGCCCGGTGTGCGACGTGGCGGACGCCGTGATCGTCTTTGACGTGTCGGTGACGCGCATGGACATCGTGTACTGCGGCAGCGGACGTGCCGACCGGACCGTACGGATGGAGGCCGGGCGCCTGATCGAGGTGGTGAATCCGAGGATCGAGGAACTCTCCTCGTGAACCGGGAAGGCGGTGTGTGCCGGGACAGCCGGGCCACACCGCCTTCCGTGTGTCCGGGTCAGCCGTCCTGGTCCCGCCGGCCGTCGAACCGCTCCGCGGCGAACGGCTCGGCGCCCGCCGGACAGCGCCCGGCCATCAGGTACTCCGCCAGCAGTCTGGCCGTCCCGGGCGCCAACGGCATACCGTCGATACCGAAGCCGGTGAGCAGCCACAGGCCCGGAGCGCCGGGCGCCGGGCCGACGACGGGCAGACCGTCGGGGGACATCGGGCGCACACCCGACCACGCCGCGCGCACCGGTGTCTTGGCCAGCACCGGGGCGTGCCGGACCGCCGCCGCCGCGATCATCGGGACCGCCTCCGCACCGTCCCGTATGTCGTCGAGCTGTAGCGCCGGGCCGCTGCTGGAGCCGAGCACGACCTCCCCGCTCGGCAACGGCTGCAACGAGAAGACGACCTGGGCGCCCCCCGCCGGCGCGGGAGCGGCGACGTCGGCCAGCAACGGCGGTCCGTTGCGCTTCAGTCCGACCGGGCCGTGCCAGGTGGACTGCATGAGTGTGTGGCGGAACACCGCACCCGTGACCGGCGCGGTGCGCAGCAGCCAGCCACGTGCTCCGAAGACCGGCACATCGGTGCCGGCCTGCTGGGCCAGGCTGCGCGACCACGGTCCGGCCGCGAGGACCACCGCGCCCGCCGCCAGCGGGCCACCGTCGGTGACCACACCGGTGACCCGCTCGCCGTCCGTCAAGAGCCCCCGGACCGGCGTGTGCGTGCGGATCTCGGCGCCCGCACGGGCGGCCCGGACAGCCAGGGCCGCGGCCGCCAGTACCGGGTGGAGGGCGTGCGCTCCCTCGACCACCACCGCGCCCGCCAGGTCGGGGGCGAGCCCGGGCTCCAGTTCCCGCAGTTCACGGGAGCCGATCCCATGGGCCGGGAACCCGCCTTCGGACAGCGCCTCGCCGTGGCCTCGCGCCCGGTCCATGCCGTCTTCGTCCGCCGCGACCAGCAGATAGCCGTGCGGACGGAACCGGAAGGGCACCTCGCTCTCCCGGTCGGCCTGTGCGTAGTAGGCGACCGCCTCGGCGAACAGGCCACCGCAGGCGGGCAACGGGCTCGGCAGCAGACCGCCCTGATTGCGGCCGGTCGCCCCGCCGGCCAGGGCGCCGCGCTCCAGGAGGAGCACGCTCAGCCCCCGCTCGGCCAGCCGCTCGGCGGCAGCACAGCCCGCTATACCACCGCCGACCACGATCACGTCATGCGCCATGGCATCCGCTTCCTTCCATCGAGTGCTCGACCGTGCGGGTGGAGGGAGAGGGGAAGGTGCATTCGGGGGAGGAATGCCGTACGACGTCGCGGGCGATGTTCCCGAGGAGCTCCGGGACGGCAGGCTCGATCTCCTCGACCCGGGGCGCCCGCAGTGCCTCCGGCTTCTCGGCCCGGCTGGAGGCGGACGCCGGGTACAGCCCGTTGGCCGCGAGGTCCTCCCGCACTGCGCGTAGCCGGCGCAGGAGTTGTGCGGCGACCTCCTCGGGGGCGCACGGTCCTCGAAGGGTGAGGAAGTAGGTGTCGAACAGAGCCGCCCGGACGTCGCGTGGCAGGGGACGGCAGTTGCCCGTCGCCGACTGGAGCAGCGAGGGGGCGTTCGGCACCAACTTCGCGCCGATGCCCTCGTGCACCCTCTCGTTGAGCGCGCACTCCTCGCTGAGCGCGTCGGACCGGCCGTCCCAGGCAGCGGGGAGCCGGCCCCGCAACAGTGCCCGCACGGGCCCGTAGTCGCGGGCCCAGGCCCCGCTGAAGGCGGGATGGTGCAGCGCCATGCTCGGTCTGATGATCCGGAGGTAGACGTCCCGCGTGCAGGAGGCCGTGTACAGCAGCATGGCGGAGTAGCCGCGTACCAGGCGCGCCATGGCGGCCGCGTCGTCCGGCGGCGCGGCGACGCCTGCCTCGGCGGCCCGCCGTCCCAGCTCCTGCCAGAGCATGAAGGTGACTTGGTGGCCGGTGATCCACCGGAACCAGAACAGCTGCTCCGCGGAGTCGGCGGCAACCGGGGCGTTCGCGGACTCGGCACCCGGGTCCGGTCCCTGGCCGAGAAGCTCCGCGTACCGTCGCGTCAGCTGACCGTCGGCGTTGCAGTGCACCGGGTCGGGAGGCAGCATCAGGGGTTCGAGCCCGTAGGCTCGGCCACCGTACTCGGGGACGAAGGCTTCCAGCAGGCCGGTGGTCGAGTTGGCGTCCAGCGCGCTCACCGGCCCTCGGCCTCCGCCGGTATGTGGGTGAACTCGTACTCCAGCCCGTTGACGTCGTAGGCGTAGAAGCTGCTCACCCCGTCGTCGTCCACGACGATGTCCGTGGGAGGCTCCGGGCGGGCGAAGACGTAGCCGCCCGAGGCGAACAGCTGTTGCCAGCGGTCCCGCCACTGCTTCAGTTCCGAGACGGACGCGGCGGTCATGCACACGTGCTGGAACTGGAGCGTGTCCGGGTGCGGCGGAGCGTAGGCGGCCGAACGGGTGAACACGTGGAACCGGATACCCGCGGCCGTCACCTCGGTCAGCCGGGTGATGCCGGGCAGCCGGTCGCGGGTCAGGTCGGAGAAGGTGTCGAGGGTCCAGGCGGCGGTGCCGCCGAAGAAATCGGTGTACCACGCGACGCAGTTGTCGAGGTCGGCCGTCTCGACCGCCAGATGGTGCAGTGCGGCCCGTGGGGGGTGGCCGGGCGGTTTCGTTTCGTCCGCGGGGAGAGACACGGATGTGGATCCTTTCGAGGGGTTCATCGAGCGATCGCGTACGCCTGCTCGCCGCGCGGCGAAGCAGCGGCGAGCAGCAGCCCGTCGCCGGGTTCGACGCCCACGGCGCACACCTTTCCCAGCGACCAGTCCGGAACGGACACGAGAACGTGCCCGCGGCGGGTCAGGCCCGAGGCGGCCTCGTCCGATCGACGGCTCTCGATCCGTACGGCGAGCGGCCGGTGCGTGCGCGGGGTGAACGAGGACGGGACATGCTCGGAGTGGAAGGCGAGGGTCTCGACGGCGCGTTGCAGATCGAGCCCGAAGTCGACGTGCGCCAGGAAGAAGCCCAGCGTCCACTGGTCCTGCTGGTCGCCGCCCGGGGTACCGAACGCCAGCCGGGCCCGGCCCTCCTGGGTGACGAGAGTGGGGCTCAGCGTGGTGCGGGGTCTCTTCCCCGGCGCCAGGGAGTTGGGGTGTCCCTCCTCCAGCCAGGCCATCTGGCCCCGCGTGCCCAGCGGGAAGCCGAGACCGGGAATCACGGGGGAACTCTTCAGCCAGCCGCCGCTGGGGGTGGCGGCCACCATGTTGCCGTGCCGGTCGGTGACCGTCAGACAGCAGGTGTCGCCGCGTGCCTCGGTCGCCGCCACGACAGGGGGTACCACCGTGGGCAGCCCGTCGTACAACTGCCCCTGCCAGTGGGGGCCGACGGGTGGATCCGCCCGGTCCGGCGGCAGGATGCGCGGCGGCCGGCCCGCGGGGGCGCCGGGGCGCAGGGTGTCGGAGGCCAGGTCGCCGACGAGCCGGCGACGGTCGTCGGTGTAGTCGTCGGCCAGGAGCGCGGCCAGGGGCACGTCGGTGAAGTCCGGGTCGCCGTACCAGGCTTCCCGGTCCGCGTAGGCCAGCTTGGCGCACTCGATCACGGTGTGCAGATGGTCGGCGCTGTCCAGGCCCATGGCCGCGAGGTCGAACCCCTCCAGCAGGGCGAGCTGCTGGAGGAAGACCGGGCCCTGCGACCACGGGCCCGGCTTGTGCACCTCCCAACCTCGGTAGTCGCGGCTCACCGCGGCCTCCGTGCGCGGCTGCCAGCGGGCCATGTCGTCCCCGGTGAGCAGCCCCCGGTGACGCCGTCCGGTCGCGTCCAGTACGTCGGTGCTACGCAGATGGGCATCGATGGCCTCGGCGACGAAGCCACCGTAGAACGCCTGGTGGGCAGCGCGTATCTGCTGCTCACGGCCGGGCCCGGCGGCTTCGGCCTCCTTGAGGATGCGCCGGTAGGTCTCGGCCAGGGCCACGTTGCGCAGCCGGGAACGTGGTCGGGGCGGTGCGCCGTCCACCAGGTAGGTGCGGCCGGACTCCGCCCACTCGCCACGGAACAGCTCCGCCAGGACCGCGATGGCCTCGGCGGCCTTCGGCAGCACCGGATAGCCGTGCGCCGCGTAGCCGATGGCGTGGTGGAGCACCTGGCCGAGGCGCATCGTGCCGTGCTCTTCCAGCACCTTCAGCCAGGCCCCGAACGCTCCGGGGACGGTGGCCGGGAGCACCCCCGAGCCGGGTATCCGGGACAGGCCGAGCGCCCGGAACGCCGCTGGCGTGGCCGCCTGCGGCATCGGGCCCTGTCCGCAGATCACCCGGGCGCGGCCCGAGGCGGCTTCGAAGAAGAGAATCGGCACATCGCCGCCCGGCCCGTTCAAATGAGGTTCGACCACCTGGAGGACGAAGCCGGCGGCGACGGCGGCGTCGAAGGCGTTCCCGCCGGCCTCCAGCGTGGCCATACCTGCCGCCGATGCCAGCCAGTGGGTCGAGGACACCGCGCCGAAGGTGCCCCGCAACTCGGGACGCGTCGTCACCACCGCAGCCCCCTCAGACCGACGAGGCGGGCGACGGGAGGACGCTCAGGCTCTCCGCGATCTGCTCGTCCGTGACCGACGGGTTCTCCATCGTGCCGGCCAGGAAGGAATCGAAGGCAGCCAGGTCGAAATTGCCGTGCCCGGAGATGTTGAACAGGACGACCCGCTCCTGTCCGGCCTCGCGAGCGGCCAGTGCTTCCACGATCGCCGCCTTCAACCCGTGCGCCGACTCGGGAGCTATGACGAAGCCCTCGCTCCGCGCGAAGCTCACCGCCGCTTCGAAGACGTCCGTCTGCGGGAACGCCCGGGCCTCCAGCAGACCGTGCTCCTTGAGCAGGCACAGGCTGGGCGCGTCACCGTGGTAACGCAGCCCGCCGGCGTGGATGGAGCCGGGGATGAAGTCGTGCCCGAGGGTGTGCATGTACAACGGCGGGGTCAGGCCCGCGGTGTCCGGGTAATCGTAGGCCAGCTTGCCCCGGGTGAGGGTGGGGCAGGCATCGGGTTCGGCGGCGACGAACCGGGTCCGCGGGCGCTCGCCGCTGAGCCGGTCCCGCATGAACGGGTAGGCGAGCCCGGCGTAGTTGGAGCCGCCGCCGACGCACCCGATCACGACGTCGGGGTACTCCCCCATGATCTCCATCTGCTTCTTCGCCTCCAGACCGATCACGGTCTGGTGCAGCAGCACGTTGTTCATGATGGAGCCCAGCGCGAACTTGGTGTCGTCCCGGCTCAGCGCGTCGGCCACGGCCTCACTGATGGCGATGCCGATACTGCCGGGCGAGTCCGGGTCCTTCGCCAGGATCTGGCGCCCGGCTTCGGTCCGCTGCGTGGGCGAGGAGTAGACCTCGGCGCCCCAGCTCCGCATCAGCGACTTGCGGTAGGGCTTCTGCTCGAAGGACGCCCGGACCATGTAGACGTTCACTTCCAGCCCGAACAGCGCACCGGCGAACGACAGCGCGGAGCCCCACTGGCCCGCCCCGGTCTCCGTCGTCAGCCGGCGGACCCCCTCCTCGGCGGCGTAGTACGCCTGGACGACGGCGGTGTTCGGTTTGTGCGAGCCCGATGGGGACACGCCCTCGAACTTGAAGTAGATGTGCGCCGGAGTGTCGAGCGCGCGTTCCAGACGCTCGGCCCGGACCAGCGGGGAGGGCCGCCAGATCTTGTACACGTCCCGCACCCGGTCCGGGATCTCCACCCAGCGCTCCTGCGTGAATTCGTGTTCGATGACTTTCTGCGGAAGCAGATCGGCCAGATCACCCGGCTGAAGCGGAGCCATGGTCAGTGGGTTGAGCGGACCGGGGAGCGGGGCGGGCAGATCGGGAAGGATGTTGTACCAATGGTCGGGCAGATCGGTCTCGGAAAGCAGAACTCGCTTCACCATCGGGGCTTCCCTTCGAGTGCCAGGACATTCTTGCCACGGAATCCTAGGAGGGAGAAAGTCGGACAGCGTCGCCTTTTCTGCTTGTTCGGCCGGACGATGGTCAGCAGATAGGACTAGGCCGAAATACGCAGGACGGGCAGCCGGGTGAACGTGCAGACTGGGGCGGCGAACGACGCGGGAGCCCGAGGTGGAGGAACACCGTGACCGCAACCGACGCGGACGTCATCCGCGACCTGGAGAAGCTCCGTTTCGACACCCTCGTGGAACGCGACCTCCAGGCCTTCACCGATCTCGCTCATCCCGATCTCGCCTACACCCACTCGAGCGGGACCCTGGATACGCTCGATTCGTTCGTCGCGAAATGCGAGAGTGCTTATTACGCGTACCACCGCATCGATCACCTCATTGAGCAGGTGACGGTGGCCGGTGACACCGCCGTGGTGATCGGCGAAATGAGCGTCGACATGACCGCCGGCGGAATACGAAGGAAATTGGCCAACCGCTCGCTCGGAGTGTGGACCCGGGCCGACGGCACATGGCGGCTCCTCGCCCACCAGACCACCGCGAAGCGGTAGGACCGGTCCGCGTGGGCATCCGGCCGGGGCACGGCCCGCTGCGGAGCAACTGCTCCTACAGCGCCGCTCCGAGAGCGGTGAAGCCTCGTCAGACAGTCTTGACGACGGTGCCGGCGCCCTCCAGCGCGGTCACCTCGTCGGCGGGAGCCGTGGTGTCGGTGACGAGGGCGTGCAGGAGTGTGGCGGGGCCGACGTGGGCGTAGGCGGTGTGGCCGAGCTTGCTGCCGTCGGCTGCGACGATGACGCGGCGCGCGGAGGCGATGCCGGCCTTCTTCACGGCCGCGTCATCAAGGTCGTAGGCGGTCAGCCCCTCGGCTGCGCTCAGGGCACAGCAGCCCATGACGGCAGTGTCGAAGCGCAGTGCCGCCAGGGAAGCGAGGGTGAGGGGGCCGGTGAGGGCTCCCTCCGCGGCCCGAGGCTGCCCACCGGGCACCATCAGCCTCGCCCGCCCCGGGCCCTGGCCGAGTACGTGGACGGCCTGCAAGGACAGGGGCATCACGGTGACCGGTCGCCGGCGCAGCAGGTGGGCGATTTCCAGGCAGGTGGTGCCGCTGTCGAGGAGGACGGTCTCCCCGTCGGCGATGAGCGAGGACACTTCGGCGGCGATGCGGCGCTTGGCGTCTACGGCCTCGTGCGCACGCAGCGCGAAGGGCGGCTCGTCGCCCCGGAGCAGCAGGGTGCGCGCCCCGCCACGGACCCGCTCGAGGACGCCTTGCGCGGCCAGCGCGTCGAGATCGCGCCGGATGGTCATCTCGGAGGCGCCGGTCAGTCGGACGAGGTCTTGGACCGTGACCCTTCCCGACTCCCTGACAGCCTGCGCGATCATCCCGTGTCGGTCCGCGTTGTTCATACCGCGATGGAACACCCTTCGAAACGAACATGCAATATGTGCGAAGCGACAGTATTCAATCACATTCCATGTTCGTTACGGTGACGACCATGAGCAATGCGCTTCGACATGCCCGAGTGGCGACCTTTGTCTACTTCATCCTTTGCGGCACGGCGATGGGCACCTGGGTGGTGCACATCCCCGCCGTCGAGGAGCGCGTCGGCGTCAGCCACGCGACGCTCGGGGGTCTCCTCGTGCTGCTGGGCGTGGGGGCGTTCATCGGCATGCAGGCGGCCGGGCGTCTGACGGACCGGCTCGGAGCGCGCGTCGTCGTCCCCGCCACCGGCGTGCTGTGCAGTGCGACCCTCGCGCTGCCCGGCCTGTCCCGGGACCCGTGGACCCTGGCAGGTGGCCTGCTGGCCTTCGGGTTCTGCAACGGCTGCCTGGACGTGAGCATGAATGCCCACGCCGTACACGTGGAGAAGGCGTACGGCCGCCCCGTCATGTCGGCCTTCCACGCCACGTTCTCGGTCGGCGGTGTCCTCGCCTCGCTCGTCGGAGCGGCCACGGCGAGCGCCGGCCTGGGCCCGGCCGCAGGCATGGCCGCCATGGGAGGTATTGGCATCGTGGTCGCCCTGGTGTCGGCGGGCGCCCTGCTGCCGGCCGCACCCACCGCTGCCGGGCCGGACCCGGTCGAGGTGGCCGAGCAGGCTCAGGCCGCCGACCGCCGCGGCACCAGCGGACGCATCCGGCTCCTCGCCACCCTGGCTCTGCTGGTCATGCTGTGCGAGGGAGCCGCCAACGACTGGAGCACGCTGCACCTGAAGGACATCGTCGGTGCACCCGCGAGCACGGCCGCTTTCGCGTACGGCACCTTCGCGGCGGCCATGACGATCGGCCGGCTGCTCACCGACCGCCTCGTCGCCCGGTTCGGATCCATGACGATCCTGCGCTACGGCGCGGCCACGGCCGCTGCCGGCATCACCGTCGTGACCGTCTCCGTGTGGATATGGGCGGCGTTCGCAGGCTGGGCGCTGTTCGGTCTCGGGCTGTCCGGCTGTGTCCCGCAGCTGTTCAGTGCGGCCGGGCACGCCGACCCCTCGGCTGCCGGGGCCAACGTCTCCCGCGTCGCCGGGCTCGGCTACGTCGGCATGCTCGCCGGTCCCGCGGTCATCGGCTGGCTGACCCACCTCGTCGCCCTGAACCACGCCTTCGTACTGCTGACCCTGCTGTGTGCGATCACCGCAGTGGCCGCCGGGACCCTGCGCACCGAATCCGACCGCGAGCGCGAGATGGCGGCAAGCGGCCGCTGAACACCCCTCAGGATCCTGCCGGGGCCGCCCTACCGCGACGGCGGTCCCGGCACGCCGACGCCGACACGATCGAGGAACTGCGCCTCACCGGCATCGACGGCTGGTCACGCGTCGACGACCGGATGGTCGCCTACGCCCACTCCCTGCGCGACGTCGCCGAGTGCGCCTTGCCGTCCAACATCCGACGGGCAGCCCGTCCCGATGAGGTGCGCCGAGGACATCGCCGCATACCTGGGCCACGGGATCCGCACGGCCCGTGCCGCCCTCACGGCCGTCCGCTCCTGGAGAAGGAACGTCAGGCGACCGCCGGCCGTCCGGCCTCCCCGTTCTCATGATGGATCGGCGTCTTCACCCCGGTCAGCGGGGCCCCCGTCCCGCCCCGTCGCGCGGCGACGATCTCCGCCGTGATGGACAGGGCGGTCTCCTCCGGTGTGCGGGCGCCGAGGTCGAGACCGATCGGTGAGTGGAGCCGCGACAGTTCCCGTTCGGTGAGGCCTTCAGACATCAGACGCCGGTTGCGGTCCTCGTGGGTGCGGCGCGAGCCCATCGCCCCGACGAACGCGACCGGCATCCGCAGGGCCACCTTCAGCAACGGTACGTCGAACTTCGCGTCGTGGGTGAGCACGCACAGGACCGTACGGGCATCGGTGGTGGTGCGTCGCAGATAGCGGTGCGGCCAGTCGACGACGACCTCGTCGGCGTCCGGGAACCGGTCCGGCGTGGCGAAGACGGGCCGGGCGTCGCAGACGGTGACGCGGTAGCCGAGGAACCGGCCGGCCCGGGCGAGCGCCGCCGCGAAGTCCACCGCACCGAAGACGATCATGCGCGGGGGCGGCACGTTCGACTCGACCAGCAGTGTCAGACCGCCAGGGCAGTGCCAACCTCCCCCGGACTCCGTCCGGGGGGACCCCACTCCCGCTCCGCTCGCCGACAGGTCCACCGTGCCGGTACGGCCCGCCTCCAGCAGGGCGCGGGCTTCGGCCGCCGCCACCCGGTCCAGCTCCGGGTGGCCGCCGAGAGCGCCCTCGGACGTGCCGTCGGAGCGGACCAGCAGGGCCCGGCCGAGGAGTTCGGCGGGGCCCCGGGCGACCCGGGCGAGGGCCGCCGGTTCGCCCAGCGCGGCGGCCGACAGCGCCGACCGCAGGACGGTGCGCACGCGGGCGTCCCCGGTCACCGGTGTGACCAGCACGTCGATCGTCCCGCCGCAGGTCAGGCCGACGGCGAAGGCGTCGTCGTCGCTGTAGCCGAACCGTTCGAGCACGCTCCTGCCGGTCCGCAGCGCCTCGCGGCACAGGTCGTAGACCGCGCCCTCCACGCAGCCGCCGGAGACCGAGCCGATGACCGTGCCCTCGCTGTCGACGGCGAGGGCCGCGCCGGGAGCGCGCGGCGCGCTGCCGGCGACCGCCACCACGGTGGCGACGGCGAACTCCCGGCCCTCCTCGGTCCAGCGGCGCAGTTCCCCGGCCAGATCAAGCATCCGGGGCTCCCGCGGCGGCCGACAGGACGCGGTCGGGCCGGATGGGCAGGTCGCGGTGGCGTACGCCGGTCGCGTGCCACACCGCGTTGGCGATCGCCGCCGCGGCGCCGACGATGCCGACCTCTCCGATGCCCTTGATGCCGACCGGGTCGTCCGGGTCCGTGTCCTCGAGCCAGTCCGCCTCGATACGGGGCACGTCGGCGTGGGTGGCGACGTGATAGCCCGCGAGGTCGGCGCCGACATGGCCGCCCGAGGCGCGGTCCCGGACGGCCTCCTCGTGCAGGGCCATGGAGATGCCCCAGATCATGCCGCCCAGCAGTTGATTGCGAGCGGTGAGCGGGTTGACGATCCGGCCCGCCGTGAAGATGCCGAGCATGCGCCGCACCCGCACCTCGCCGGTGCCGGCGTCCACGGCGACCTCCGCGAACTGCGCGCCGTAGGAGTGGCGTTCGGCGGGCGGCAGCGCCGCGATGGCCGCGGTGGTGTCGGAGCGTACGGTGATGCCCTCCGGCGGGATGTCGGCGCCGAGCGCCAGTCGTTCGCGCAGGTCACCGGCCGCGGCCTGGACGGCCCAGGACCAGGATCGGGTGCCCATGGAGCCGCCGGCGATCATGGCGGGGCCGAAGGCGCTGTCCCCGATGCGCACCCGGATGCGCTCCGGCGGCACCTGGAGCGCGTCCGCGGCGACCAGAGTGAGCGCGGTACGGGCGCCGGTGCCGATGTCGGCCGCGGAGATCCGCACGGTGAAGGTGCCGTCCGGGTGGGCGGTCGCGGCGGCGGTGGACGGCGCGGCGCCCGCCGGGAACGAGGCCGCGGCCGTACCGGTACCGAGCAGCCAGCGGCCGTCCCGGCGCACCCCGGGACGCGGGTCCCGGTCCGCCCAGCCGAACCGGCGGGCGCCCTCCCGCAGGCAGGCGGCCAGATGACGGCCGGCGAACGGCAGGCCCGACACCGGGCCCTTGTCCGGCTCGTTGCGCAGACGCAGTTCGACCGGGTCGAGCCCGCACTTCTCGGCGAGTTCGTCGAGCGCCGCCTCCAGCGCGAACGAGCCGGGTGCCTCGCCCGGGGCACGCATGAATGTCGGGGTCGGTACGTCGAGCCGTACGAGACGGTTGGCGGTGTGGTGGGCGTCGGCGTCGTACATCACCCGCGCCACCCCGGCGCTCGGTTCGATGAACTCGTGCACCGTGGAGGTGGCGCTGACGGCTCGGTGGTCCAGGGCGCGCAGGCGTCCGGCGGTGTCGGCGCCGAGCCGGACGCGCTGGGTGGTGGGGCTGCGGTAGCCGGCCAGCGAGAACATCTGGCGCCGGGTCAGCACCACCCGTACCGGCCGGTGCAGGACGGTCGCGGCCATCACGGCGGAGACCTGGTGGGCGCGGACCCCCTTGCTGCCGAAGCCGCCGCCGACGTGTTCGGAGCGCACGCGCACGGAGGCCGGGTCGAGGGTGAAGAGGTTCGCGAGTTCCCCGGCGACCCAGGTGACGCCCTGGTTGGAGTCGATCACCTCGAGCTGGCCGCCGTCCCAGCGGGCGGTCGCCGCGTGGGGCTCCATGGGGTTGTGGTGCTCTTCGGGGGTGGTGTACTCGGCGTCCACGACGACGGGCGAGGAGGCGAGCGCGGCGTCGAGGTCCCCCTTCTCCGTCACCGCCGGCATATGGCCGTCCAGTGGGTACGCGTCCGGCCGCTCGCCGGTGAACTCGACGTCGTGCGGCTCCTGTTCGTAGTGCACGACGAGCGCCTCGGCGGCCTCCCGCGCCTGCTCGGACGTCTCGGCGACGACCAGCGCAACCGGCCAGCCCCGGTGCGGCACCCGGTCGTGCTGGAAGACCGCGCAGGTCGGGTCGGGGCGCATGCCCATCAGACCGGTGTAGTCGGTCTCCAGGCGCAGGGCGTTGCGGTGGTCCAGCACGGTGATGACGCCCGGCATGGCCAGGACGGGCTCGGTGTCGAGGGCGCGTACGCGGCCCCGCGCGACCGTGGACAGCACCAGCCAGCCGTGGGCGAGGTCGGCGAAGGGCACCTCGCCCGCGTAGCGGGCCGCTCCGGTGACCTTGTCCCTGCCCTCGACACGGGTGTGGCCGGTGCCGACGGAGGGCGCCTGCGCGGGTGTTCCGGTGGTGACGGCGGTCATCGTGCGCTCTCCTCGGCGAGTTCGGTCAGGACGGCCACCACCAGATTGCGGACGAGGTCCACCTTGTAGCCGTTGTGCGGCAGCGGCCGTGCCGCCGCCAGCTCGGCGTCCGCCGCGGCGGCGTAGGTCTCGGCGGTGGCCGGTGCGCCGATCAGGACCCGCTCGGCCGCGGCGGCCCGCCACGGACGGGAGGCCACGGCGCCGAGGGCCAGGCGCGCGTCCCGGACGACGCCGTCACGGACGTCGAGCGCGGCGGCGAGGGAGCCGACGGCGAAGGCGAAGGAGGCGCGCTCGCGGACCTTGCGGTAGCGGGAGCGGGCGGCGACCGGGGCGGGCGGCAGTGTCACGCCGGTTATCAGCGCGCCCGGCGGCAGAGCGGTCTCCCGGTGCGGGGTGTCCCCGACGGGCAGGTAGAAGTCGGCGAGCGGCACCTGCCCGGGCCCGTCCGCCGTCTCGAACCGGACGACGGCGTCGAAGGCGGTCAGGGCCACGGCCATGTCCGAGGGATGTACGGCCACACAGTGGTCGGAAGCGCCCAGGATCGCGTGGTTGCGGTGCTCACCCTCGATGGCGGGGCAACCGCTGCCGGGAATCCGCTTGTTGCAGGGCTGGGTGACGTCGGTGAAGTAGCCGCACCGGGTGCGCTGGAGCAGGTTCCCGCCGACCGTGGCCATGTTGCGCAGCTGGCCGGACGCACCGGCCAGCACCGCCTGGGCGAGCGCCGGGTAACGGCGCCGGACCTCGGGGTGGGCGGCCAGATCACCGTTGGTGACGGTGGCGCCGATGCGCAGACCGCCCTCCGACGTGGTCTCGATCTCGTCCAGCGGGAGTTCGCGGACGTCGACGAGCCGCGCGGGCCGCTCGACGCCGGTCTTCATCAGGTCGACCAGGTTGGTGCCGCCACCGAGATAGCGGGCGTCCGGATCGGCGCCGAGCAGGGCGACGGCGCCGGTGACGTCGTGCGCCCGCTGGTAGTCGAACTCCCTCATGCCACAGCCTCCTCGGCACCCGTCACGGGGTGCGCGCGTTCCTCGTCCGGCCGGGCCCCGGCCGCCCGGGCCACCGCGTCGACGATCGCGACGTAAGCGGCGCAACGGCACAGGTTTCCGCTCATCCGCTCGCGGATCTCCTCGGCGGTCAGGGGCGGGGGCCCCGCTTCGGGACGGACGTCCTCGGTGACGGCGCTCGGCCAGCCCGCCGCGTGCTCCTCGATCATCCCGATCGCCGAACAGATCTGGCCCGGTGTGCAGTAGCCGCACTGGAAACCGTCCAGGTCGAGGAAGGCCTGCTGCACGGGGTGCAGCCGCTCACCGTCGGCCACGCCCTCGATGGTGGTGATCTCCCGGCCCTCGGCCGCCACGGCCAGTTGCAGGCAGGCGACGGACCGGCGTCCGTCCAGCAGGACCGTGCAGGCCCCGCACTGCCCCTGGTCGCAGCCCTTCTTGGTGCCGGTGAGATCGAGACGCTCGCGCAGGGCGTCGAGCAGGGTGGTGCGGTGATCGACGGGCAGTGTGTACTTCTCGCCGTTGATCCTCAAGGTGATGGCACTGGACGTCGATGAGGCCATGAGCTGCTTCTTTCGCATTTCCAGGACAGACGGGGGGCCGGCGGCCGAGGGGTGGCGGCGCGGGGAGTACGTCGTGCGGTTGGTGACGCGAGCGCGGGGCGAACGAAGGTGCGGGGCGCAGGGCCCCGTGGAGGGCGGCCGGCGACTCCCGCAGGGCCGCCTCCGCCGCTATGGTGAACGTAACCGGATAGCTGTCCGTTCCTGGAAAACGTAACGGACAGTTGTCCGCTTAGCAAGGGCGAGGTTCGGCCACGCCGTTCGGCCACGCCTTGAGGAGGACGAGTGCCGCAGCAGAAGGACTCACGCCGGCGCTCGGACGCACAGCGCAACCGCGAGCGCATCCTGGAAGTGGCACTCGCCGAACTGTCGCACTGCGCCGACACCCCCCTGAGCCAGATCGCCAGGAAGGCGGGCGTCGGGCAGGCCACCTTCTACCGCAACTTCCCCAACCGCGAATCACTCGTCCTGGAGATCTACCGCCACGAGATGCAGCAGGTCGCGGACAGCGCGGAACACCTGCTGGCCACTCGCGCGCCCGACGAGGCCCTGCGCGCCTGGATGGACCGGCTCGCCGAGTTCGCCATGACCAAGGCCGGACTGGCCGACGCGATACGGCAGGTCACCGGCGCGCCCGGCGGCCCTGCCAAGCCGTCCCCCACACCGGTGGCCCACGCGGCGGAACGTCTGCTGCGCGCCAACGAGGAAGTCGGCGCCATCCGCCCCGCGGTCACCGCCGACGACTTCCTCCTCGCCATAGCGGGCCTGTGGCAACTCGACCCTCACGAGGACTGGCGCCCCCGCGCCGCCAGACTCCTCGACCTGGTCATGTCCGGTCTGCGCAGCGGGGCGCCTCGGGGGTGAGGTGCGGCCGGAAGCGGGTGGGGGCGTTCTGTGGGTGAGGCGCCGCCGTGGTGCGGACGGGACGCCGCGCGGGTGACGCGCCGCCCGCCGTCCGGTCCGGCGCACTGTCGGCACCGCGCGCGGTGAGGCCGCGTCGGCGCCGTGTGACGGACCGGTCGCCGGCGGGCCCAGCCGGTCGGCGCGCAGGCGTCGAGCTGGGCAGGGTGGCGTCGACCGCGACGCACACGTGGTGGGCATGCGGTCCCGGGACGGGTGGTCGAGGTGCCGGACGTGGCGGACGGAGATCCGTTCCGCGGTGGTGTCGTCACGCGGACGGTCCCGGCGACGCCGGGGGTGACGGGTGGGGGCCCGCACGGACGGTCCTGGCGACGCCAGGTGTGACGGGTGGGGGTTCCGCGTCGGGCGTGCGGAACCCCCCGGGCTGCCGGGTTCCGGTCAGGAGGTGTGCAGGGTCAGACCGTACCGGCCCAGGATCTCGTTGATCGGCTGGAACCAGGTCTCGCCGCCGCTGGAGCAGTTGCCCCAGCCGCCGGAGGTGACGCCCTGGGCCTGGTCCCCGGTGATGAAGGAGCCGCCCGAGTCACCGGGTTCGGCGCAGGCGCTGGTCTTGGTCAGCTCGTGCACCGCGCCCTGGCTGTAGTTGACGGTCTCGTTCAGCGCCAGCACGGTGCCGCAGTGCCAGTGCGAGGTGGAACCCGAACGGCACACCGAGGAGCCGACGGGCGCCACGGCGGAGCCGCGGACGAGCTGGTCGGACACCGTGCCCCAGCCGAGCACCACCGGCACCGTCCACCAGCCGCTGCCCACGCTGACCCAGGCGTAGTCGTTGTCCGGGAACGAGGAGCCCTGGAAGGTGCCGATGTAGGAGTGGTCCCAGCCGCTCACCCCGGCGCCGGGCTGCCCGCAGTGCCCGGCCGTGACGAAGCCGCCGTACACCGAGAAGCCGATGGAACAGCGGACGTTGCCGGTGTAGTAGGGGTCACCGCCCACGGTGCCGGCGGCGAGGGTTCTCGGGGCCGCGGAGACCTCGACGGTGACGGGCCCGGTCCTTCGGGCCCGGGACAGGAAGCGCCGGACATCGTTGTCGGTCCGCTTGCCGCGTACGACCTCGACGACGACCGTGCCCGCCTTCGGATCGACATGCCAGCCGCTGACCCCCGTGGGCGCGGTCAGCCGGTCGATGCGCGCCTTGGCCGCGTCGAGTTGCCGGGCACTGTGCTCGGCGGTACGGACGGTGGCCCCGGAGCGTTCGATCGCCCGGCGCGTGGCGGCCGGGGCGTCCCGGGTGAGCGCCACGGTCAGACGCCCGCTCGGGGCGTCGAACCAGGAGCCCGCGTAGGCGGCGCCCGCCGTGCGGCGAGCCTTGGGGGCGAGGTGCGCGGCGGTCTTCTCGGCCGCGAGCCGGGCCACCGCCTGGGTACGGGTCAGGCCGAGGTCCCGCTGCATGGCGGTGACGACGCCGTCGGCGGCGGGCTGGGCGGATCGTGCGGAGGCGGCGGGCTCGGCGGCGGAGCCGGTCGCCGACGCCGGGAAGGTACCGGCCGCGCTCAGTCCGCCGAGGACGAGGAATGCGGCCGCGACGGCGTGCGCAAGTCTGGTGCGTCTCACGGAGGTTGCCCTTCGTCGTTCCAGGGGTGGGGGTGGAACAGCCGATGTCTGAGAGCGCTCTCATGCGTGGCGGGGCAGAGCCTAGTCGCGTCCGCGCGTCAGGTCCATGCCAATGCAAGGCCCAATTCAACGATGTAATCGGCGGCCCGGTACGCCGCCGGGCGGGTGACGGCTCATCGGGTGAAGTCCGCCGGGTGGACGGCCCCTCACCGCGTGTCCGCCTCCGGCCCGCGTGCCCGCCGTCACGGGGGTGTCCCCGCCGCGCCATGAGCGGCGGCATCCGTCAACTCGGCCGGGTCTCGCAGGGGTCCAGGGCGGGCGGAGCGGGCCGGGCCGGGATAGAGGAGAGTCATGAGAAAGTCCCGAATACCACCCTGGGCGGCCTCCCTCCTCCTCGCGGCCGCCTGCACCCTCGCCGGTCCCGCGGCCACCGCGGCGGCACCCGGCATCGCGGCCACGGGCTACGTAGCCCTCGGTGACTCCTACTCGGCGGGGGTCGGAGCCGGCAGCTACCTCACCGCCATGCCGCGCTGCCTGCGCAGCAGCCTGTCCTTCCCCGCCCTGTGGGCCGCGGCCCACTCCCCCTCGTCGTTCGGCTTCACCGCCTGCGACGGCGCCAGGACCGGCGACGTGCTCAACAACCAGCTCGGCCCGCTCGGCCCGCGCACCGGTCTGGTCACCCTCACGGCAGGCGGCCGGGACGCGGGCTTCACCAGCGTGATGGCGGCCTGCGTGGTGGGCGGCAGCGGCAGGTGTCTGTCCGCCGTGGCCAAGGCCCGCTCCGCCACGGACGGGACGCTGCCGGGCAATCTCGACCGTCTCTACTCGGCCATCCGCGGCAGAGCGCCCGCCGCCCGTGTCGTGGTGCTCGGCTATCCGCGCCTGTACCAGTTGCACGGCAGCTGTTCGGGCGGCTTGTCGGACACCGAGCGGTCCGCGCTCAACGACGTCTCGGACCATCTCAACGAGGTGCTCGCCGCGCGCGCCGCCGCCCACGGTTTCACCTTCGTCGACGTGCGGAGCGCGTTCGGCGGGCACGAGATCTGCTCGCCCGAACCCTGGCTGCACAGCGTCGACTGGCTGGATCTCGGCGAGTCCTACCACCCTACGGCGACCGGGCACTCCCTCGGCTATCTCCCCCTGCTCACCGACGCGCTCTGAACCGGGGCACGGGCTCCGGTCACCTACCGGCCGTCGCCTTGCGCCGCGCCTGCTCGAACTCCTGGACCGGGTCGCCGCCGGCCTGCCAGGGCCAGGCGGTGACGGTGCCGTCGAGCGCGTCGAACACCGCTCGGGCCTCCACCCGCCGGTCGGCGGCCAGCAACGCGTAGGCGAGGACGTTGAGATCGGCCATGGCCGCGGCGTGGGTCAGGAACCCCGGCCGTACCCAGGTGGACACGACACGGTCGAGGGCCTGGGCCGCCATCGCCTGGGACCAGTGGTTGCGCGCCACCAGCGCCTCGAACCCGCCCCGGTCGAGCACCGCGTGGTACTGCTTGACCTGGGCGGTCAGTTCCGTCGCCGCGCAAGGGGCGTTCGCGGGCATGCGGGCCCGCAGGGTGTCCACGAACTCCAGGACCTGGATGCGCGATCCGGCCTCCTCCGGGCTCAGATAGCCCAGCATGCCCAGATACGCCTCCCGGTTCCAGCGGTCACGCGCGAGCACCTCGTTCCACACCCCGAACACCCGGGGCTGTGCCCAGCGTTCCACGCGCGCCACCGCCAGGAGGACGACCCACGGGGTGGGATCCTCCGGTGCGATCTCGGCGGCCCGCAGACAGCTGTCCACGGTGCCGGCCGCGTCCTCCAGGCCCCCGCGCGTACGGGCGTGGGCGACCTGGGTCCAGGCGTGCAGGACGAGCGCGTTCACGTCACGCGGCTCGCGCGTGGCCCAGGTCCGCGCCAGATGCGATCCGGCCAGGAAGCCGGCCAGCACGCCCATGCGGTGCGTCCGGCGGTCCCAGTCGCCCGGCTCCTGGCCCAGCAGCCGGGACAGTTGCGCGGCGCACAGGTCCGTCGTCGCGATCGTTCCGGTCCGCGTGGTCGCCAGCAGGGACTTCAGCAGCCTGCCCAGGTCCTGGTCACCGAGTTCCGGCGCCAGACGTGCCGCTCCGCGGCGACGCGATAGAAAAGCCATGGCCGGAGGCTAGACGGGCTTGTGGATTACGCAAGGTATGCGCCGAGATCGTTATCTGTCACCGACCGTTTCGTCCGTGCGCGCCCGTCCCCCGGCCATCACCAGGCCGCGCTCCGCGGCGGGCGGGAGGCCCCGGTTCACGAGCTTGCTCCCGGGGTACATCGCGATGACCCGACCGCCCGGGCAGGAGGCGAGGTGCCGCCCCTCCCCCCGTGACGCGGTACGGGCGCCTTCCCGCCCGCGCGCGCCTCCCCCGAGGGGGCGGACGCCCGGGGCGGGGTCAGGTCGGCAGGAGCGCTTCGATCCTGGCGATGACGTCGGGCGTGTCCGGCCTGACGCGTGAACCGATGCGGTGCGCCACCAGGCCGTCGGGCGAGACGAGGAACTTCTCGAAGTTCCACTCCACGTCTGCGGCCACCCCGTGCTCGTCGGGGGCGGCGGTGAGGAACTCGTAGATCGGGTGCCTCCGCGCGCCGTTGACGTCCACCTTCTCGAAGAGGGGGAAGGTGACGTCGTAGGTGGTGGAGCAGAACTCCCGGATCTCCTCGGGGGTTCCCGGTTCCTGTTCCCCGAACTGGTTGCAGGGGAAGCCCAGAACGGCGAACCCGCGGGGCCCGTAGCGCCGGTGCAGTCGTTCCAGCGCCGCGTACTGCGGTGTCCGCCCGCACTGCGAGGCGACGTTGACCACGAGCAGTGCCTTTCCCCGGTAGGCGCTCAGGTCGCCGGGCTCCCCGGCGAGTGTGCGGACGGGAATGTCGTACAGGGTCATGTCGGCGTGTCGCTCCGCTCCTGTCGGGGTGCTCGTTCAGTCGGACCGGGTGATGCCCGGGTAGGTCTTGCGGAAGGCGCTGACGACGGCATCGACGTCCTCGTCGGTCATGCCGGCGCCCAGACCGATGGTGACGGAGCGGCCGAGGAGCCCCTCGCTGGTCCGGTAGCGCGGCGGACGGTCCCACTCCACGCCCCAGGGCGTACGTCCTTCCCGCACGGCGCGGTTGGCCGTGACCGGCTGCCCCTGGTACATGGTGTGCGCCGGGATGCCCTCGGCGTTCAGGCCGGCGACGAAGCCGCGCGCCGCCAGGCGCGAGTCGAGGAACAGGGTGAGGTCACCGCCCGATCCGTCCTCGTCCGGCAGCCGCCGCCAGCGCACCGGCAGATCGGCCGTCTCGCCGCGCACCTGGCGCGCCACGTCGCGCAGGCGCCGGCACATGGGGACCAGCCGAGGGAGCTGCGCGGACAGGATGGCCGCGGTCAGCTCGGTCATACGCTGGTTGGCGCCGATGAACGGCGGGCTGTCGGCGGTTCCCCGCGTCGCGCCCTTGGAGGTGGTGAACTGGCCGCCCTGGTCCTGGTACCGGGCCACCCGGTCGTACACGTCGGCATCGGCCACGGTGACCGCGCCGCCCTCGCCGGCGGTGATGTTCTTGTCGAGCTGGAAGCTGAAGGCGCCCGCGTCGCCGAGGCTGCCGACGGGCCGTCCCCGGTAGCCGACGCCGGCGGCCTGGGCCGCGTCCTCGATCACCCGCAGTCCGTGCCGGCGCGCGACCTCCGTGATCGGCCCCATGTCGGCGGCGGCGTTGTTGAGGTGGACCGGCATCACGCCCCACGTGCGCTCGGTGATCTGCTCCTCCAGCTTCGCGGGGTCCAGCGTCAGCGAGTCGTCGACCTCGGCGAAGACGGGGATGCCGCGGGCGGCGACGACGGCGCTGACACTGCCGACGAAGGTCACGGCGGGCACGATCACCTCCGCCCGGGGCGGAATCGCCAGGCCGATCATCGCGGCGGTGAGCGCGGCGGTGCCGGAGGACACGGCGACCGTGTGCGGGACCCCCGCCACCGCGGAGAACGCGGCCTCGAACGTGTCGGTCCGGTGGCGCAGGTCCGGCCCGTAGTAGCGGAACAGCGACCGGGACCGGATCACCTCCATGGCGGCGGCCGCCTCCTCCTCTCCCCACAGCGCGAGGGCCCGCCAGGTCTCGTACCGCATCCGCGGGCCGTCGGTCACGCGGCCGCCTCCGTCACCGTGTCGAGGTCCGTCGTGCTGTGGGCCACCACGAAGTCCTCCAGGAAGAGGTAGTCGAGCCGGCTGGGCCCGAAGAAGGCCAGCGCCTGTTCGGGGGTCTCCACGATCGGCTCACCGCGGTCGTTGAAGGAGGTGTTGAGTACGACGGGTACGGAGGTGAGCTCGCCGAACCGTTCCACCAGTTCGTAGAAGGCGCCGTTCGCCTCGGGGGTCAGCGTCTGGACCCGTGCCGTCCCGTCGACGTGGGTGATGGCCGGCACCTCCTGGCGCTTGTCGTCCCGCACGGGCGCGACGAGCAGCATGTACGGGGACTCGATGTCGAGTTCGAAGTACTCGGAGGCCCGGTGGGCGAGGACGGCGGGGGCGAACGGCCGGAACGCCTCGCGGTGCTTCACCTTGCGGTTGAGGATGTCCTTCATCTCGGCGCGGCGCGGATCGGCGAGGATGCTGCGGTGGCCGAGGGCACGCGGCCCGAACTCGGAGCCACCGGTGAACCAGCCTATGAGCGCGCCCCGCGGGAGGAGTCCGGCCGCCAGCCGGGCCGGCCGCGCCACGCGCCGGTGGGGCAGGCCGGAGGCGTCGAGGGCGGTCTGGATCTCCTCGGTGCTGTACGACCGGCCGAGGTAGGTGTGGCGCTGGGGCCGCGGGGCCGTCCTGGGCGCCTTCGGGCCGCGCGGCCGCGGCTGCTCGCCGAGGACGTGACAGCCGTAGTACGCGCAGCCGACCGCGCAGCCGTTGTCGCCCGCGGCGGGCTGGGCGAAGACGTCGGTGAAGGGTGTGTTCCGCAGGATCTTGCCGTTCGCCACCGAGTTGAGGACCACACCGCCGGCCAGGCAGAGGCGGGAGAGTCCGGTCTCCCGGTGCAGCCAGTGGGCGGCGTGCAGGACGGCGGTCTCCAGGAGGTCCTGCGCGGCCCAGGCGAGGTCGGCGCCCCGGGCGAAGCGCTCGTCCCCTTCGAGTCCGTCCAGGGCGTGCTCGACGATGTGCAGCAGTCCGCCGCTCTTCAGATGCAGTTGGAACCGGCCCTCCGGCAGGAGGTCGAGGTAGCGGTGGAACTCGGCCCGGTAGCGGTCGGTCCCGTAGGGCGCGAGGCCCATGGTCTTGCCGTCCTCGGTCAGGTACCAGCTGCCCTCCTCGTAGAGGCTGAAGCCGATGGCCCTGCTGACCGCCTTGTACATGAAGCCCAGCGAGTGGTCGCTGTCACCGGCCTGGTAGACCTTGGCCTCCCGCAGGCCGTCGGTGCTCCAATTGGTCCCGTACACCTTGGAGATCTCGGTGATCTCCGTGCCGGTGCCGACCGACATGGTCATGGTCTCGACGCCGTGCCCCTCGAACAGGCTGCCCGCGCCGTCGACCACGAGGACGGCTGCCTCGGGGAAGGGCGAGGGATAGAAAGCGCTGGCGGCATGCGCCATGTGATGCCGGATGAGCGTCATCCGACTGCGGAACGGGAAGTAGCAACTGGGCAGGAGGGTGTCGTCCGCGACGATCGCCTCCACCTCACCGAGCCGGACTCCCCGGGTTGTCAGGCAGTACCGCCAGCACTGGTTCGCCAGTGAATTCACATTGACGGCGTATTTGCGGCGTGTGAGCCGCTCCTCTTCAATACCGACGACGATC
The DNA here is from genome assembly GCF_040637655.1 of Streptomyces sp. NPDC028722. NCBI lineage: Bacteria > Bacillati > Actinomycetota > Actinomycetes > Kitasatosporales > Streptomycetaceae > Streptomyces > Streptomyces sp. NPDC028722. Next base: position 31,567 of record NZ_JBEZWU010000027.1, on the reverse strand, counting down.
TCACCGTTCTCGACGAGACAAGCCGAGAAGTCATGGTTGGAACCACCGAGCCCGAGAGCCAGCATACTGCCGTCCTTACTGCCAGTTCAGCCTACTGATTTGGCGAGCACGTGGAGGTAACGCTACCTTGTTCCAACTGGTCGGCCATCAGGCGAAGATGAGCCATCCTCCGGCCGGATCGGGTCGCGTTCCAGCCGAAAGGCAGCACCGCGGGCCGCGCACATTGACCCTGCGTTCAGAGTGAACTTAGACTCGTCGGTCAACGGAGCGTCATGCGTGAAAACGACCCTGGGTTCGGTGATAAGGCATGGCCCTGAAAAGCGAGTTCCGTGAAGCGATGTTCGCACACCGCGACGGTCAGGACCGTCTCAAGCTCCTCATGAACGACATGGTCATCGAGGAGCAGTTGTGCCAGATGCGATGCTCCTACTGCCTCACCGAGGACTTCAACCTCCTCATGCAGGTCCCGGACGCGAGGCTGCGCCTGACCACCGACCGGCGCGCGGACTGGCACGAGATCCTCGACGCCTATCACCGTCATGTGGACAGCCCCATCATGCGCCTCAGCGGTGGCGAGTTCTTCTGGCTGAAGGGCTCCACCGAGTTCGTCGCGGAATGCAGCGAGAAGTACGAGGTCGTGCAGGTCATCACCAACGGCGCCTTCCTGACGCCGCACCGGCTGGAAACCCTCGCCGAGCTGGGCAACGTCCAGCTGTGCCTCTCCCTGGACGGCCATACGCTGGAGCTGAACGGCCACCGGCTGCCGCCGAAGCAGCACAAGCTCTTCGACGTCATCATGCGCCACCTGGACCACGCGGTGGAGCTGGGCATCCCGATCGAGATCCAGTCGGTGCTCAGTGACCTGAACGCCGGCAGCCAGGCGGAGTTCGCCGAGTTCCTGCTGGAACGGTACGGCCGTGGCGTGATGCTCTACTTCTTCCCCGTACGCGGAGAGACCAGGACCACTCACGCGCCCCCGCTCGGCGACCATTTCGCGCCACTGCTGGAACGCTACGACGAACTGTCCGCGGTCCTTCCGCCGCGCGCCTTCGTGGAACACATAGGCAATCAACTGCGCACCGGTGTCCGCACCCTGAGGTGTTACGCGACGGCCACCATGGTTCAGCTTTTCGGCCAGGGAGACGTCTCCTGCTGCCCGTACGCCTGGCTCAAGCCCATGGGAAACATAAAGGAGAGTCCCGAACTGATCCATGAGCAGTTCGGAAAGCACCAGCACTACGATATGTTCATGCAGTCCCGGCCCCGCTTCCCGTATTGCAAGAGCTGCACCGGGCCGATCGACGTGGTCAACCTCTATCTGTTCGGGGGTATCTCCGAGGAGGAGATCGCGCGTTGCGCGCCGTACGCCGGACCCCGCGCTCTGGAACGGCTACGGGAGCTGAAGTCGGCGTTCACGCCGATCTTCGAGCCGGCCGGGGAACCGTCCGCCCACTGATCCCGCGGGCGGCGGAATGCCGGAGAACCAGAGCATACCGAGGCCTCGAGGAGAGTAATGCTTTCAGTGGATGGGATTTCCGGCGACGACTTCGCGGGTGCCGGGCTGGAGAGGCTTCTCACGCTTCCGCAGCACGATCTGCTCACGCTCGCCGGGGACTGGCTCGGTGAACTCGCACCGTGGCGGAACGCCGAGACCCTGGCGGCGATCTCCACCACCATCGGCGCCGAGTCCGTCCTCTCCTCCCTGTTCGTCTTCGGGGAACAGGTGGCGGAGTCCGATGTCCGCTCGCAGGTCCCCGGTCCGCTGCTCGATCTCCTGCTCCGCGCCCGGGTGCTCGCCGAGGACTCCGGAAAGGTGTCGGCCGACTACTGCCTGGTCCGCGGGGACGGTATGTCGCTGCTGGCCGCCTGGCGGGCGGCCGGACGGGACACGGGATCGTACGCGCCCTGGGTCGGCACCGACTCGATGACGCTCTCCCGCCTCGTGGCGGCGCGCCGCGGTGCGCGGTCGGCCCTGGACCTCGGGTGCGGCACCGGCATCCTCGGCCTGTCGGCGGCCAGGAACGGCGCCGAGGTGCTGTCCGTCGACGTCAATCCGGAATGCACGGCGGCTGCGACGCTCAACGCCCATGTCAACGGGCTGGGAGACCGGCTGACCGCCGCCGAGGGGGACATCATGTCCCTCTCCCTGAGCTCCCGGTTCGATCTCGTCGTCTCCAATCCCCCCTGCCTGCCGCTGCGTCGGGGCTCGCTCGGCTGGTTGGCCGGCGAGGCCGGGCTGGACGGCCTGGAGTTCTTCTGGGAACTCCTGCGCCAGGTTCCCGGGTTGCTCACCGAGGACGGCGAGGCACTGCTCCAGGCCGCGGCCTACGGGGACGAGCGAGGGCCGTTCTTCGTCCCGGAGCTGGAAGCCGCGCTGCGGCGCCTGAAGGTCTCCGGGCGCCTGCTGCTGCGGCCCTCGACGCCCCCGCGCTGGCCGGCCTTCGCGCCGCGCGACGAACAGCAGCAGCTCACGGGCCCGCTCGGCGACGAGGTCCGGGAGTATGTCACGCGGATCGGTGCCACCCACTACTACGGATTCGTCCTCTCGGTGCGACTCGGCGGCGAGGGCATGGAGGTGGGCCGCTTCCGGTGATCACCCGGGCGCGCCGAGCCAGTCCGGCCCCAGCTCGGCGCGTTCCAGGGCCGCGACCGCGTCGGTCGCCTCGATCAGGGTCAGGCGCGTGGTGTCGACCAGCCGGACGCCGGGCACATCGGGCACCTCCGCGTCGAGGTGACGCTCGGCGAGCCGGCCCTCGATGAAGTGCCGGCCGCCCGCGTCCTTCTCGATCCGGGTCGCCAGCGCCTCCGCATCCGCCCGTAACCCGTAATGGACCGGGTCCGCGCCGAGTTCCTCGAACACCTTCTGAAAGCGTTCGTAGACCCGGCCGACGAGGACCACTCCGGTGACGATCACGACGCGCGCCCCCCACTCCCGGTAGACGGGCAGGGCGGCGCGCACGGTCGCGGCCATCAGGTCGTACACCTCCTCGCCCCCGTTCCACGGATGGACGATGGGATCGCAGTCCATCGCGGCGGCCGGGACGCTGTACCGGGTCACCAACTGGTGGCCCAGCCTGGTCTTGCCCACGCCCGGAGCGCCGGTGATCACCACGGCGCGCATCAGTTCGCGCCCTCGCGGACGGTCCCGACGAGGCGGAAGCCCAGGTGAGGGACCTTGAGGAGTTTCGCACCGGAGTCGAGGTCCAGGAACTTCTGCTTCAGGACCGAGGTCACCTTGTTCACGTCCTCCCCACCCGTGGCCTCGGTGAGTTCCTCACGGGAGACGATCTGGCCCGACCGGTCGGACAGCAGGCGCAGCAGCTCCGCCTCGGCGTGGGTCACGGGCAGCGACTTCGCGGGGCTACTCAGTGAGCCCTTCCCGTCGAGGGTGAGCACCTGGGTGTTCTCGGACGGCGTGACGTTCTTGAGGTAGCTGAGGGTCTCCACGAGCCGGGGCCGCCGCAGGGGGCTGGCCAGCGTGAAGCTGAAGCCGCGGGAGACCGCGGCCAGGACCTCGGTGGCGGAGATGCCGTCCAGCACGGCCACGGGGTAACCGCCCCCGCGCTTCAGCTCCTCCATGGACAGGTCGTCCGGCCGCGCGGCGGCGATCCGGTGGAAGGAGACCAGCAGCGCGCCGGGCGGCGGGGCATGGCCGGCCTCGGGGTCCGTCACATGCAGGGGGAGGCCCACCTCGGCGCATGCCTCCGTGAGGACCTCCAGGTCCGCCGGTATCAGGGACTGAGCCAGTGCGTACATGAAGAAACCCTTCACAGAGCGGCGGGGCCGCGGTTGCCGGTCGGGGGGAGAGAGACGGTCAGCCGTACATCAGCCAGACCCGTTCGGCGGCCGGAGGTGCCGGAGCCGCCGCGCCCTGCGCGCCCTGCGCCAGGCGCATGTCGTGGCGGCGGATGCGCTGGATGATGCCCTTGCGCACCTGGATGCGGTAGGCGCCCAGTGCTTCGCACTTGGTGAGCGCCGCCGTCTCGTCCACGGGCAGCAGCCGCGGGCGCAGTGCGCCGAGTCCCGCTTCGGCCAGGCGCGCGCCGAGCCGCTTCGCGGTCTCCTCCGCGGCGGAGAACAGGGAGTACGGCTGGTCCTCGTAGAAGGCGACCTGCGCACCGCCGAGCCGTCCGCCGCGCGCCAGTTCCAGCACCGCTTCCCGGCAGGCGAGGTGGTCGACGTGACCGCCGACGCCCAGGGGCACGTAGACGAGGCCGGCGCCGTCCAGCAGGGGGGCCAGCCGTTCCGTGACCGCCTCGAGGAGCTCCGGCTCCTCCCGTGCGGAGCCGTCGGACCAGGCCGGGTCGGCGAAGAAGCGGTCCCGTCTGAGGTCGCGGTCGGCGGCGTCGACGAAGCCCAGCAGCTCGACCCGGGCGCCCAGCACGCGGGCGGCGACCGCCTCCTCCGCCAGCAGGAGGCGCCGGGTCGTCGCCGGACGTCGGCCGTAGTACGGATCCCTGGTCCACGTCTCGACGCTGAAGACGTCGAGGAACCGGCCCCCCTGCCGGGCCACGGTCCCGCCGAGGGCCAGAGCGGCGTCGTCCGGGTGCGGGGACACGATCACGGGCGCTTCCGCGACCGCGTGGCCGGCTGTGCGCGGGGGTGCCATGAGCAGCAGCCCGTGCCGCCGCCAGCGGCCGATGGTCCCGCGGTCCGCCGCGGTGAAGCCGTCGAGGGGCCGACTGCCGTCGCAGTGGGACAGCAGGACGGCGTCACGGTCCGGCACGGGGCCGGGCACATCGACCTGACGTCCCATGAAACGGAGCCGACCGTCGACTGTTTCCACATGCGGCAGGACGGTCGGGCACCATGTGTCAGGAATCTCTGTCATGTAACTCCCGAGCCCGAGCGGTGACGAATGACAGACGCGATATGGGCGGAGCATACCGATCGCCGCCACACGCGCACAGGGCAGGTTCCAGACCGGCAGAAAATGAGGGACGGGTGGCCGAAATTACCCCGCCGGGGCCGTTCTGATCTTTGTTCGCGGACCATCGAGAGGCGGATTGGTTTCCGGTCATTCATTCCGTCCCGAAGGCCGCTTCCGGCGACATCCCCCGGCCCGCGCCGCCCGCCGGGAACACGCCGCGCACCCTCGGCCGAATTCGCACGTCAGCCGCCCCGCACCGGAGGAGTTCCGGGCCGCCCGGCCGCACCCGGACGGTGACCTTCACCAGTGCGCCGGCATGGTTGAACAGGTGCCGAACGCAGGGAATTGGCCATGCCGGCGGCCCGGTGACGGCGGCCCCATTGCGTCGGGGATCTTCTGCTGTAGCCTCAAAGTTGCGATTTGGCCTGCCGGAGCGATTAGAGGACGAGGCAGTGAATGGAGACTCGCGTACTACTTGTTCAGCAAGGAGTCTGGGGGAATTCTGCGGCCTCCATGCCGCTGGCCATCGGCTACCTGAAGGCGTACGCCGACGCCGATGAGCGCATTCGACGGCGGATGGACATCTCCATCCGGAACTATCCCGGCGACGTCGCCCTGAACGCCATGTCCCGGGATCTCATCCGGGACGGGTGTCCCGACATCCTCTGCTTCTCCGTCCTGGGCTGGAACTACCGCTCCTTCGGTACCCTCGCGGAGACGTTCAAGCAGATGAACCCGCAGGGCTGGGTCATCTTCGGCGGCAACCACGTCGCCCACCAGGCCGAGCGGGTCTTCCGTATGTTCCCCCAGGTCGACGTGGTGGTGAACGGCGAGGGAGAGCTGATCTTCCGGGACCTGATGAACGGCTATCTGGACGGCGCCCGCCGCACCGGCCTCCACGAGATCAGCGGCATCTCCTTCCGGGAGGCCGACGGGAACCTGGTCACGACTCCCGAGCGGGAACGTATCGAGGATCTCGAGATCCTGCCGTCCCCCATCCTGACCGGAGCGGTGCCGCTCGTCGACAAAAAGGGTCGTTTCCTCTACGACTACGCGCTCATGGAGACGAACCGCGGCTGCCCCTACAAGTGCGCCTTCTGTTATTGGGGAGGCGCCACCGGGCAGAAGATGCGGGCGTTCTCCCGGGAGCGGCTGCGCGAGGAACTCGAGGTGCTGGGGCGGCACGGCGCGGAGATCCTCATGCTCGCCGATTCCAATTTCGGGCTCTTGCGCCAGGACGAGGAATTCCTCGACGATCTGCTCCGGGTGCGCAGCACATACGGGTTCCCGAGGAGACTCGAAACCTCCTGGGCCAAGAACAAGTCTCCCGGCTTCTACCGCATCATGGAAAAGATGAAGCAGTCCGGGATGCACAGCGCCTTCATCCTCGCTCTACAGACGATGGATGATTCCGTGCTGGATCTCATGCGCCGGCGGAACATGAAGCTGAACGACTGGGAAAGTCTCGTCGCCTGGCTGACCGAACACGGCATCACACCGTATCTGGAACTGATCTGGGGAGCGCCGGGCGAGACCATCGCCTCGTTCCTGGACGGTTACGACCGGGCGGCACGGCATACGCCGTTCATTGCCGTCCATCCGCTGATGCTGCTGCCGAACACCGAGTACCACGACAAGCGGGAGCAGCACGGACTGGTGACCGTGCGCGGTGAGCAGGACGACTTCGACTACGTGCTCGCCCACAGGACCATGACGCTCGCGGACAACGAGCGCATGCTCCGCTTCATCTGCTGGAACCGGGTGCTGGCCCGGAGTCTGCTGCTGCACAACATCTGGGTCGCCCTGCGTGAGCTCGCCGGTGTCCCCCAGTCACGCGTCATCCTCAGTTTCTCCGACTGGATCGAGAAGAGCGACGACCCCGAGGCCCGGCAGTTGCACGCGGTCGCCAAGCCGGCGAGTTCCGCCAGCGAACTGGTCGACCCCAACGTCTGGCGCCTGCTCACCAAGCGGCTGTTGCGGCAGTGGTGGCAGGAGGCCATGCGCCCCGACGTGCCCGAACACCTGCTGCCGCTCCTGGACGAGGTGTTCCGGTACGACCTGCTGTGCCAGCCCGTCCGCCCGCTGCCCGACGGTTCGGGTCCCGAGGAGGACCTCCCGGTCGTCACGAAGTACGGGGAACGCTGGTACCTGCGCAGTGACGCGGAGTTCACCCACCCTGTGCCCCGGTTGATCGCCGCGCTCCGGCGCGGCGAGACGGTGAGCACGGAGCCGGAGCGCCATACCGCGGACTTCTACTACCGCGTCGAGTTCGGTGGCGACCTCCAGCACTACTTCCGCATGGACCGCTTCCGCGGGCTGACCGAGCAGCAGCTCGACGAACAGTTCACGAAGGTTTGACCGAGACTCTGACCACGGGAGACGAGAGACGATGGATCGCGCCGGACTCATTCGGGAACTCCACGAGATCGCAGCGGGCATGACCAAGGGCGATCACCGGCAGGCGCCCGAGGAGGGCGACGCCAGCCTCGTGGAGCAGTACGGATTCAGCTCCCTGGACGCTCTGGAGTACCTGCTGATCCTCGAGGAGAAGTTCGATGTCGTCTTCGAGGACGAGGATCTGACGGAGGAGACGCTCTTCTCCATCGAGGGCCTCGCCACCTACATCATCGAGCAGAGGGCCGGCGAGAGCCGCTCCCTGACGTGACGGCCATGACGCCGACGGCCGCGCGGCCGGGTGGAGCGGCCGGCGAGGTAGCGGTCAGTGTGGTCGTTCCGACCCGTGACCGGACCACACGACTGCTGCTCACTCTGACGGCCCTGGCACAGCAGACCATGGACCGTGAGCGCTTCGAGGTCATCCTGATCGACGACGCCGACGCCGACGCCGACCGCGCACCCGGCCGCGGTGCCGTGGAGCAGGTGCTGTCGGCCGGACCGGCGGGACTGCCGATCCGGCCGGCCGCCACGGGCGGGCGTGGTGCGGCCTGCGCGCGCAACAGCGGGGCGCGGCTGGCTCGCGGGGAGGTCCTGCTCTTCCTCGACGACGACACGCTCGCCACACCGGGGTTGCTGGAGGCGCACTTCGCCGCCCACGAGGACGCCGGTGCCGCCGTGGTGCACGGCGGCATCACCGATCTGTCCGCGTTCGCGCTGACACCCGATCCCCGGCCGTTGCAGGCGGCCCTGACCGGTGCCCGGGGGCGGAGGATCGAGCCCGGTACCGTCGCCGACCTCGGCTCCCGTGCCCCTCTCCTCGGACCGCGCGTGTCGTTCATCGAGAGAACCGCCCGCAAGGTGACGCAGTCGCCCGACTACGCCGCGCTGCGCTGGCTGACCTGCATCGGAACGAACACCAGCATCCGGCGCACGGTGTTCGAGCGGGTCGGCGGCTTCGACGAGCACTACGGAGAGCTGTGGGGCGGCGAGGACCTCGAACTGGGGCTGCGGCTCTCCGCCTCGGGCTGCACGTTCGAACCGCTCGACGCGACCGCGTACCACCTGCCGACGGCGCGCCGGGACACCGGAGACCTCCTGCCCAGGTTCTGGCGGCGGGTCGCCGACCGGCACGGCGACCCGCGCCTCGCGGACGTGGGCACCTTCCTCGCCGGCCGGCTCTCCCTCGACGAACTGGCCCAGCGGCTCGCTCGCGTGGACGGCGCCGGGGCACCCGGAACGGCGGTGTCATGACGACCCCGGAGGCGGCCACCGTGATCGTGGGCGGTACGGCCCCACAGATGCTGGACGGCCTCCGCTCCCGGCGGGACCTGTCCGTCCTGGCCGCCGGTGAGACCCTGGGCGCCGCCTTCGTCGGCGTGCTGTCCGCGGCGCTGGGCCGCCTGCCCGCCTCCCTGCGGACCGGCGCCCCCGTGGTCATGGCGGCCACGGACTACTGCGTCTCGGCCACCTCCCGGTACGTCAGCCGGTGCGTGGAGGCGGAGGCGGGGGGCCGCAGGCTGCGGCCGTCCGAGGCCATGACACCGGAGCCGGCGCAGCTGCTCCAAGAGCTGGCGGCGGCCGGTGACTGGGACGGGCCGGGTTATGTGCTGATCAGCCCGCGTGCGGCCACCTTGCAGGCGGTGCGCTGGGCATGGGGCACGATCTCCGCGGGGCTGCACGAGGCGATGGTCGTGTGCGAGCTGGTGCGCGACCCGCACGGCGAGGGCTACCGGGTCGCTGCCGTTCCCGTGACCGCTGCCGGCAGTGCCCGCTCCTCACCCGCCGACGGCAGCGGTGGCACGGGCGGCACCGGCCGGACGGCGGCACGGCGGCCGTCGGAATCGTCCGGGCCGTCGGGGCCGTCGGTGGTCCTCTCCGGCACCGGCCTGGTCACCGCCTTCGGTGACGGAGGGGCCGTGTTCTGGCAGAACCTGCTGGCCGGCGGACGAGGGCTCTCCGAGCTGACCCGCTTCGACGCGTCCCGCTTCCGCAGTACGACCGTGTGCCAGACGAAGGTCGAGGCGGAGCCCGGACAGCCGACGCGGCGTGCGCTGGTCGACCGGGCGCGTGCCGAGGCGCTGCGGGAGGCCGGACTCCCGGAGCTGCCGGACCGGACCCTGCTGGTGTACGCCGGGGTGGTTCCGCACCTCCCGCAGGTCAGCGACGCGCCCCGGATCGACGAGATCGCGCTGGAGCCCGACTGGGACGGGGACGGCTCGGGCATCGCCCCACGGAACGCGGTGCTGATGGCACACGCCTGCGCGTCGGGTGCCTTCGGGCTGGCGATGGCGCGCGAGTGGCTGCTGTGCGGGCTGGCCGACACGGCGGCCGTCATCGGCGTGTCGGCCCTCAACGCGTACGACTACGCCTGCCTCGACGTGCTGCGCGCGACGAGTACGACCGCCGCCCGCCCCTTCGACGAGGACCGCTCCGGCGTCACCGTCGGGGAAGGCGCCGGGGTGATCGTGCTGGAGACCGCCGAGCGGGCGGCGGCCCGCGGGCACGCCCCCCTGGCGACGCTCAGCGGGATCTCCTGCCGGGTGGCGGGTCAGGGCGTCAGCCGGCTCAACGCGCACATCGGCGCCGCGTGCATGCGGGAGGCCCTGGTCATGGCCGGGCTCACCACCGTCGACTACGTCCACGGCCACGCTCCCGGCACCCGGCAGGGCGACGAGGCGGAACTGCTGGCTCTGGACCGGATCGGCGCCGAGCACGGCTGGCGGGGCGTGCCGGTCAGTTCGTACAAGGGGGCGGCCGGCCATCTGCTGCACGCCTCGGTGTTCCCCGGAGTCGTGGCGGCGGTCCGGGCCCTGCGTGCTGAGGTCCTCCCGGGCACACCCGGGCTGCGCAAGCCCCTCGACACGCGGCATGTGCGGGTGCTGCGCGATCCGGAGCCCTGTGCCGGGATCCGTTCCGTGATGGTCGACAACTTCGGGTTCGGCGGCAACAACGCCGCGTTCCTCCTCACGGGGGGCGCGGCCGGGCGCATGAAGTGGAGTAGGGATGGCTGACGCGGTGCTGATGACGCCACGGGAGATCCTCACCGGATTCTCCAGTGTCAACAATCAGAACGTCCTGATCAACGATGACGAGTACCTCCGCCTGGACCCGGCGATGCGCCTCTTCTACGAGAAGGTCCGGGAGAACCTTGGCGTGGCCTGCATCGCCGGTCACCTGAGGTCCTGCGGATATTCGGTGCGGGCGCTGAACCTGCACGGGCGCAACCCCAGCGACGAGGTGATCACCGATCTGATCCGGCGGGAGCGACCCCGGTTCGTCGGCATCAGCATCATGTACGACCTGCACATCATCGACGCGGTCCGGCTGCTGCGCTGCGTCCGCAAGGCCGACCCCTCGGTCTTCGTCGCGATCGGCGGGGCGTTCTGCACGTACAACGCCAAGCTCATAGCCGAGCGCATCCCGGAGGCCGACTGCGTGGCCTTCGGCGAGGGCGAACTCACCGTCGAAGGCGTCATGGAGTGCCTGGCCGCGGGCCGGGACTGGCGCGGCGTGCCCGGCCTGTGGTTCTGGCGGGACGGCCGCGTCCGCAGCAGCGGCCCGCCGAAACTCCCCGATCTCACCAAGGAACCGTGGCCCGCCCGCGACCTGCTCGTCCACCACCGCAAGCACGGCATCCCCACCCCCGTGGCGTCGACGTACACCAGCCGCGGCTGCCACGCCAAGTGCACCTTCTGCTACGTGCCCCGGGCGCCGGGTGTCGTGGCGGGCGAGGCCTGGCGGGTCCGCTCGCCGGTCGACGTCGTGGACGAGATCGAGTTCCTCCAGCGGGAGTTCGGCACCCGGTTCCTCTGGTTCAACGACGACAACTTCGGCGGCGCCTTCCAGGAGGGCTACCACCACGCCGTCGGGTTCGCCGAGGAGATCCTCCGCCGCAACCTCGACATCTCCTTCCACAGTGAGTTCCGCGTCGACACCGGACTCATCGACCGGGAGGCGCTGCGCACCCTGCGCCGGGCGGGGATGGCCTCCGCGCTGCTCGGCATGGAGACCGGAGCTCCGACGATGGCCAAGAGGTTCCGCAAGGGAACCATGGTGGAGTACAACTTCGACGCCGCCCGCATCTTCAAACAGGAGGGCATCGAACTCGAACCCGGCTGGATCATGGTCGAACCGGGTACGACCCTCGACGAACTCTGGGAGAACCTCCAGTTCATCGTGGCGGCCGGCATCGCCATGAGCGAGAACCCCTTCTCCTTCATCAGCCGCGCCATCGCGCTGCGCGGCACGGAGATGTACGACAAGATCACCGATCCCGCTCCCCCGGAACTCCCGGACGTCGAGGGGCCGGCCAGGGATGTCCTGCTGGAGGCCCGCCGGGAGTACCGGATCCCGGACCAGCGGGTCGAGGACGTGTGGGCGGCCTGGAGCAAGGTCAGCGCGGAGGTCGCCGACCACAAGGAAGAGCTGCCCTTCGTCGCCCAGCTCATCGTCGACGCGACCAGGGCGCGCAGGTCCCGGGGTGAGCGGGGCCTGCGCCCGCTGCTGAGCCGGCTGCGCGGCTGGGTCGAGGGCCTGCCGGATCTGCTGGTCGCCTTCCTCAACGTCGGGCTGCTGCTCGCGGACGAGAACCCGCCCCGGCTCGCCGAGCGGCTGGAGGCGGAGCTGCGCACGCTGGTCGACGCCTACGACAGCAAGGTCCTGGGCCGGCCCTATCCGGTGTTCGTCGAAGAGACCAAGAGGCTGTGCGGAGAACAGGCCATGGCTGGGTGACCCGGCCGGTGTCGGGACGTGCACGCAAGGACGAGAAAGGAGACCGGACATGGCGGATGTGGTCCTGCTGACCCCCCGGGAGATCCCCACCGGCGCCGCGAGCCTGAACAACCAGAACGTGCTGATCAACGATGAGGAATACCTGTCCCTCGACCCGGCGATGCGGCTGTTCTACAAGCGGGTCCGGGAGAACCTGGGCGTGGCCTGCATCGCGGGCCATCTGAGGGCCTGCGGGTATGCGGTGCGGGCGCTGAACCTGCACGGGCGCAACCCCAGCGACGAGGCGATCGTCGATCTGATCCGGCGGGAGCGGCCCCGGTTCGTCGGCATCAGCATCATGTACGACCTGCACATCATCGACGCGGTCCGGCTGCTGCGCTGCGTCCGCAAGGCCGACCCCTCGGTCTTCGTCGCCATCGGCGGGGCCTTCTGCACGTACAACGCCAAACTCATAGCCGAGCGCATCCCGGAGGCCGACTGCGTGGCCTTCGGCGAGGGCGAACTCACCGTCGAAGGCGTCATGGAGTGCCTGGCCGCGGGCCGGGACTGGCGCGGCGTGCCCGGCCTGTGGTTCTGGCAGGACGGCCGCGTCCGCAGCAGCGGCGTACCCAAGCTCCCCGACCTGGCCGAGGAACCGTGGCCCGCCCGCGACCTGCTCGTCCACCACCGCAAGCACGGCATCCCCACGCCACGCGCCTCGACGTACACCAGCCGCGGCTGCCACGCCAAGTGCACCTTCTGCTACGCGCCGCGGCAGCCTGGAGTGGTGGACGGGTACTGGCGCGTACGGCCGGTGGAGGACGCGGTCGACGAGATCGAGTTCCTCCAGCGGGAGTTCGGCACCCGGTTCCTCTGGTTCAACGACGACAACTTCGGCGGCGCCTTCCAGGACGGCTACCACCACGCCGTCGGGTTCGCCGAGGAGATCCTCCGCCGCAACCTCGACATCTCCTTCCACTGCGAGTTCCGCGTCGACACCGGGCTCATCGACCGGGAGGCGCTGCGCACCCTGCGCCGGGCCGGCATGGACCTGGCGCTCCTCGGCATGGAGACCGGGTCGCCCGGCATGATGAAGCGGTTCCGCAAGGGAACCACCGTGGAGTACAACTTCGACGCCGCCCGCATGTTCAAACAGGAGGGCATCGAACTCGAACCCGGCTGGATCATGATCGAGCCGGGTACGACCCTCGACGAACTCTGGGAGAACCTGAAGTTCATCGTGGCCGCCCGGGTGCACGAGAGCGAGAACCCGTTCTTCCTGATCAACCGGGCCATCGCGCTGCGCGGAACCGAGATCTACGAAAAGGCCACACGGTACGAGGAGCCCGACATCCCCGGCGTGGAGGGCGCCGCCTGGGAGGTGCTGCGCCACGCCCGCCGCGACTACCGCGTCGAGGACGAACGCGTGGAACACCTGTGGACGGCCTGGAGCCGGGTCTCCTCGGAGATCAACGACCGCAAGGAGAACGAGGTCCCGTTCCTGGCGCAGAGCATCGCGGACGCCGTCCGTGCCCGGCGCGGCACCGGCGCCCAGTCCCTGCGCCCCCTGCTGGGCCGGCTGCGCCGCTGGGACCAGGGGCTCGCCGGGCTGCTCGTCACCTTCCTCAACGCCGGGCTGCTGCTCGCGGACGAGAACCCGCCCGGACTCGCCGACCGGCTGGAGACCGAGTTGCGGGCCATGATCGCCGCGTACGACCGCGAACACCTCGGCCACACCTTCCCGGACTTCGTCGTCGAGACGGCGAGGGCGTGCGGCGAGCACGCCCTCGCTCAGGTGAGGGGCTGACCGATGACCCGCGAGAGAGTCCGGTTCGCGGCCGTGGGCTGCGGCAGGGTGTTCCAGCGCTACCACCTGCCCTGCGCCGACGCCCGGGACGCCATGGAACTGGTGGGTGTGGTGGACACCGACGTGGAGCGGGCCCGGGCGCTGACGGCGGACCGTCCGCAGGTGTGGACCGGCACCTGCGTCGACCTGCTGCTCCAGGAGACGCGGCCGGACGTGATCAGCGTCTGTACGCCCAACGACGCTCACGCGGAGCCCGTTCTGGCGGCGCTGGACGCAGGCATCGCGGTGCTGTGCGAGAAGCCCCTCGCCGCCACGGTGGAGGAGGCGCGGCGGATGGCGGCCCATCCGGCGGCCGAGAAACTGCTCGGGGTGAACATGCCCTTCCGCTTCCACCCGCTGCTGGAGGCCTTCGCCGACGTGGCGCGGTCCGGCGCGCAACGTGTCGGCTTCACCATCGCCACTCCCGGCAACAGGGTGTGGCGGGCCTGTACGCCCTGGTACGGCGACGCGCGGCGGGCCGGCGGCGGCGCGCTCCTGGATCTGGGGCCGCATGCCATCGACCTGCTCATGACGGTCTTCGGACGGCCGGACGTCGTGGCGTGCGAGGTGGACGCGCCGGGCGTCGAGGAGCGGGTCCGGCTGGAGCTGTCGTTCCAGGGCGTGCCGGCGACGCTGCGGATCGATCGGGCCGCGCGCAAACTGGAGACGTCGGTCACCGTCACCACCGCCGACGGTGACCACGTCCTGGATCTGCGCCGTAACGAGCTGCGGCTCGCGGACGGCACGGTCGAGGCGGCCGGACAGCGACCCGAACTCGCCGCCGTCTCTGCGTACTTCGACCTGCTGACGGGCGCCGCCGCCCCACGCGGAAAGGTGAGCGCAAAGGACGCCCTGGAGGTGCAGCTGGTCGTGGAGTCGGCCTACGAGCACACCAGGGGCGCGCACGGTCCCCTCGTGCGAGGCCGGTGACGGGGGCCGGTGAGGGGTGTCGTCCGAGATGCGGGCCCCCGGGTCATCCGAGGAAGGTGGCCACTTCGCCGCAGAAGCGCTCAGGCTCGGTGCGATGCACGTAGTGGCCCGCGTCGATGGCCAGCAGCCGCCCCTGCGGCACCGCCTCGGCGACCTCGGCCAGCAGTGACCGGGGCACGGGGCTGGACAGCCCCCCGCTGATCACCAGCGTCTCGGCGGTGACCTCCCCGAGCCGCCGCCACCACCCGGGATCCGCCTTCCTCAGGCCGTCGATGACCGGGCGCACCGCGGCGCTGTCCAGCTCTCCCGCCCTGCGCAGCTCGCGGAACTCCCGGTACAGGGAGATGACGGGCGCCCGGTCACCGCTCGACCGCGCCGACAGCTCCGCCTCGGCCGCCGCGTCCCGAGGGGGCGGCGGCGTGTCCTCGATCACCAGCCTGCGGACCCTGGAGGGATGGCGCTGGGCGATGAGCCAGGCGACATGACCGCCCATGGAATGCCCCACCAGATCGACGGCGCCCAGGCGGTGACGGTCCAGCAGGGACATCACGTCCCGGTACATCGACTCGAAGGTGTAGGCGTCGGCCCTGGGGCTTCGCCCGTGGCCTCGGAGGTCCGGAACGAACAACCGGTGCCCTTGAGGCGCCAGCGCGGAGACGAGCCGGTCCCAGCTGCGTCCGGTGTTCCCCAGCGCGTGCAGCAGAACCGCCGGTCTGCCCGCCGGATCGCCGGTGATCCGGCAGTTCAACGTCACAGGTGCGTCGGCCGCCCCACCCTGACCCAGCGTCTGATCCGCGTCACGCAGCACGCCGCGATGCTAGTCGCCGACGGCGCTGGGATACAGAGGACCCGTGCCGGTCCGCCCCCCGGGTGTTCCCGCGCGGATCCTCGACCGGGTTCTTACGGCTCTTCGTCGCCGAGGAGGCCGCGTTCACGGCGGACCGGATCCCGGCCCGCCGCGTCGGCGGCCGGGCCGGCCGGGATCGGTTCCTTCCGCGAGTGCTCTCCTGCGACTCCTCCTGTGGCTCAGGAGTGTGTACTGGCCACGAGGTAGTCCACGATGGCCGTGACCGTCTGCTGATGCCAGACCAGATTGGCCGGGAGCTTGCGCTCCAGCAGCCGTTCCAGCCGGCGGCGGATGACGATCGCCATGACGGAGTCCATCCCCGTCTTCAGCAGTGACCGGTCGGGATCGAGCTCCGCCGGATCCAGCTTCATCTCGCTGACGATGACGGAGACCGTCTGCTCATGCAGCAGAGCCCGGAGCGCGTCCTCGGACAGTTCCCCGAGGTCCCGGGCCCCGGCCGTCTCCTCCCCCGCCGGCGCCGTCGGTCCGTCATCGACGATGTCGCGCAGCAGGCCCGGTCGGCGCGCGCCGTCCGGGAGCGGCACGGTGCGCAACACCGCGAGGGAGGCGGCGCCGGTCCGGCTGGCTCGTTCCCAGGCGCCGAAGGCCTCGGGCGCCGTGATGTCACCGACCCCATGGGCCTCGAGCTCGGCGTCCACCGCCGCGTTGGCCGCCATGCCCATGCCCCGCCAGGACGTCCACGCCAGACTCATGCTGCCGACGGCACCGAGAGTGTGGTCGTAGGCGGCCATGGCGTCGAGGAACGCGTTGGCGGACGCGTAGGCGGCCTGGCCGGTGAGGCCCAGGTACTGCCCGCACGACGAGAAGTGGACCAGGAAATCGAGGGATCCCGGCGGGAAGAGCCGATGGAGGGTCAGGGCGCCACCGGCCTTCGGCCGCATCACCGCCGTCAGGGCGTCCAGGCCGAGCCGGTCGACGAGCTGGTCCTCCAGCACACCGGCGGCGTGGACGACCCCACGGATCGCGGGCATGCCCAGAGCGTCCGGGGTCAGCACGGCCGCCGCCGCCTCGGCGTCGGACAGGTCGACGGACACCACCCGTACGGTCGCCCCGGAAGCTTCGAGCCCGCGGACGGTCTCGATACGGCGCGCCTGGGCTCCGTCGGTGACGGCGTCCCATTCCGACCGGGGTGGCAGGCCGGCGCGGCCGGCCAGTACGAGACGACGCGCGCCCCGCTCCACGAGCCAGCGGGCGATCTCGCCGCCCAGGCCGCCCAGGCCACCCGTGACGAGATACGTGCCGTCCTGCCGGCACCGCAGCGGGGCGTGGTCCGCGCCCGCGCCGGAGCGGACCAGCCGGCTCGCCCGAGCCCCGCCCTCGCGGATCGCGACGACGTCCTCGCCCGGGTTCCCGGCGATGACGCCCAGCGTGGTGACGAGGTCGTCCCTCGTGGGCCGCGGGCCCAGATCGAGCGTCCCGCCCCACAGTTCGGGGTGTTCGCCCCCGACGACCCGGCCCAGACCCCACCGGGCGGCCTGAGCCACGGCCTCGAGACGGTCCGCCTCACGGACACCGGAGGTCACCGACCAGAGCCTGGCCGTGCCCGGCGGCCAGGTGCCGAGCCGCTGTGCCGCACCCGCGAGCAGCCAGGCCTCCCGCACGGCGCGCTCCCCGGCCTCCTGCGCCGGCGGGTCCGTCAGCGGCAGCAGGATCACGTCCACGGGTCCGGACACCTGATCGCGCAGGCCGTCGAGACCGTCCGGATCCTCCGTCGCCAGGCACGGGATCCCCAGGCCGTCGGCCGTGGCCCGGAGTGCCGCCGGCAGTGCTCCGTCCGCGCCGACCAGCACCAGCGGCCGGGCGGCGTCGGAGCCGCCGGGAGGCAGCGGCTTCCAGTCCATCCGGAACAGCAGTTCCCCAGGGGCGCCCGGACGCGTCCCGGCCTCCGCGCCCGCGTACCGCACCCCGGCCAGCACGGCCACGGTCCGCCCGTCCTCCGTCGCGATACGCACGCTCACCGTGCCGTCGGCGTCGGTGACCGGGCCGTCGACGCGTGCCTCGATGCGGGCGCGGGACGGCGGCCCGCCCGTGGCCCACAGCCGGCCCACACCGGCCACCACCCGCAGGGCGGCGGGTCCGGAGAAGGCGACGGCCGCCATGGACAGCGCGGCGTCGAACAGCGGGGCCCAGGTGGCCGGGGAGGCCGGCTCGTCGCCCGCGACGACAACCGCGCGCAGCCCCTCCCGGACGCGCTCCAGCCGCTCCACCCGCCAGGGGAAGGCCATGCCCGGTACGCCGACGGAGGCGAGGGCGGCGACGATCCGGTCCGGGGCAAGCTCCGTCCCCGGTCCGGCGTCGGCGGGTGGCAGGGGTGGCGGCGAGGGGTTGCCGGACACGGCGGCCACGGCGTGGGTCAGCCAGGGCTGCCCGTCCGCACCCGCGTCGCCCGTGCCCGGATCAGCGGCGGCAGGTTCGTCCGGGCCGGTGGTCCTGGACAGCAGGCGGACCATGCCGTCCTGTGCGATCACGTCGACGTCCCGCGCCGTGGCCAGGGTCAGCGGCAGGTCGAACGACACGTCGGTGAGGCCGTACGACCCCTCGGTCCGCCCCGCGGCGTCCAGGAACGTCTGGAGGACGACCGCCGCCGGGATGATCTCCACGCCGTGGATGGTGTGGCTGCCCGGATACGGCCGGGACTCCATGTCGACACGGGTGCGCCAGAGGTCCAGCGGCGTCGTCCCGGCCAGGGTGGTACGCGGCCCCAGCACGGTGCGGCTCGTCGTGTCGTGCCGTCCGCGGTCGGCCCTGCGTACCGGCAGGTCGCGCCAGTACCGCTGGCGCCGCCAGCTCCGCGCCGGCAGCGACAGGGGCGCCGCGTCGGGGGCCGGGGGCCGGTCGAAAGTGACGCCGTGGCAGTACAGCGTCCCCGCGTTGGCCAGCAGCTGCTCGCGCTCCCCGGTGTCACGGCGCAGGGACGCGGCGACGCAGTGCCGGTCGGCCCCGACCGTGTCCAGCGTCTCCTGGACGGAGTGCCGGACCACCGGGTGGGCCGACACCTCCAGGAAGGTCCGGAACCCGTCCTCGGCCGCCGCGGCCACCGCCCCGGACAGCCGTACCGGGCTGCGCAGATTGGTCGCCCAGTAGGCGCCGTCGCGGGGAGCCGCGTCGCGCGGGTCGTCCAGCGCGGTGCTGTAGACAGGGATCCGGGGGGCGTTGACGGTGAGCTCGGCCGCGGCCTCGGCCAGCTCCTTCATCAGGGGATCCATCTGCGGGCTGTGGAAGGCCACGTCACTGTCGACCCGGCGCACGAGCAGGTCCGGGTCCCCCGCCAGCTCCTGCGCGAGGGCGTCGATCTCCGCCACCGCGCCGGCCACCACGGTCTGCGTGGGCGAGGCGAGGACCGCCGGCACCACGGCGCCGGTGCCGCCGAGCCGGGCGGCGGCCTCGTCGGCGGGCAGGCCGATCATCAGCATGCCGCCCGCGCCGGCCACCCGTCGCAGCAGGACACTGCGGCGGCACACCAGCCGGGCGCCGTCCTCCAGCGACAGGACTCCAGCCGTCGCGGCGGCCGCGATCTCCCCCATCGAGTGGCCGATGACGGCCGCGGGCCTCACCCCGAGCGACTGCCAGACGGCGGCCAGACCCACCTGGACCGCGTAGATCATCGTCTGGGCGATGTCCACGCCGGTGACGTCCCCGTCCTCGATCATCCGCCGGGCCGTCGCGCCGATCTCCTCGGCGAAGACCGGCCCGATCCTGTCGATCACCTCGGCGAAGGCGGTGTCCGTGGCGAGCAGTTCACGGCCCATGCCCTTCCACTGGGCGCCGGTCCCGGAGAACACCCACACCACCCGGTCGCCGCCCTCGCCCGCCACCGTGCCCTCGGCGACACCGGGTACGGCGTCACCGGCGGTACCCGCGGCGAAGCGGCGCAGCCTGCTCTCCAGTTCGGCGTGGCCGGCGGCGACGACGGCGACACGGCGGTCCAGGTGGCTGCGCCGGGCCCGGAGGTTCTCCGCGAGTGAGGCGAGCGCGACGCCCGCGCCCGGTCCGTCCAGCCAGTCGGCGAGCCTGGCCGCGTCCTCCCGGACGGTCGTCCCGGACCGGCCGGAGAGCGGGAACAGTTGCGGCAGGGCGGGGTCGTCCCGGGACGCGGTGGACGGCTCGGGCCGTGCCGGTGCCTCCTCCAGGACGACGTGGGCGATGGTGCCGCCGTAGCCGAAGCTGGAGACACCCGCCCGGCGGGTTCGGCCGCCACGGGGCCACGGGGTGAGCTGCCGCGCCACCCGGAGCCGTGACTCCTCCCAGGGGATGCGCGGGTCGGGGACGGAGAAGAGCACGCTGGGCGGGATCTCCTCGTGCACGAGGGCGAGGATCGTCTTGATCATCCCGGCGATCCCCGAGCCGGCCTCAAGGTGCCCGATGTTGCCCTTGACGGAGCCGATGAGGCAGGGGCTGCCCTGCGGCGGGCCCGCGCCGAAGACCGCGGCGAGCGCACCGGCCTCCAGCGGGTCGCCCGCGACGGTCCCGGTGCCGTGGGCCTCCACGTAGTCGACGGTGTCCGGGGCGATGCCGCACCGCGTGTACGTCCGGCGCAGCAGGTCCGCCTGTGCTTCGCCGTTGGGCGCCATGATGCCGGCGGTGCGCCCGTCCTGGCTCACGCCGCTGCCGCGGATCACCGCCAGCACGCGGTCCCCCGCCCGCTCGGCGTCCGACAGGCGCTTGAGGACGAGTACGCCCGCGCCCTCCCCCCGGCCGTAGCCGTCCGCCGAGGCGTCGAACGGCTTGCTGCGGCCGTCCGGTGAGGTGGCGCCCGCACGGTCCAGGGTCACCGAGAGGCCGGGCGCGACCATGAGGTTCACCCCCGCGGCCAGCGCCACGTCGGACTCTCCGCAGAGCAGGCTCCGGCGGGCCAGGTGGACACCGACCAGGGAGGCCGAGCACGCGGTGTCCACGGCGAGACTGGGGCCGCGCAGGTCGAGGCTGTGGGAGATGCGGTTGGCGGTGGCGCACAGGGCCGCGCCGATGCCGGTCCAGGCCTCGATCCGGGCCAGGTCCTCCAGCAGCCGGCGCCCGTAGTCGTCCGAACCGACGCCCACGAACACGCCGCAGTCGCTGCCGCCCAGGCTGAGGGGCGGGATCCCCGCGTGTTCCAGGGCCTCCCAGGCCAGCTCCAGCAGCAGCCGCTGCTGCGGGTCCATCAGCTCGGCCTCGCGCGGCGAGATACCGAAGAACTCCGCGTCGAAGCCGGCGATGTCGGCGAGGAAGCCGCCCCGGCTCGTGGTGTTCCGTACGACGGCCGCGTGCTCCTGCCCGGTGTCCGCGTACGGCGCCCAGCGGTCCGCCCCGTCGCCGATGCCGTCCCGGCCCTGGACGAGAAGCTCCCAGAAGGAGTCGGGGGAATCGGCGTCACCGGGGTACCGGCAGCTCAGCCCGACGACGGCGACGGGCTCCTCACGCCAGGCGGTCTTCTCCTCCGAGGCTCCCGGACCCGTCACGCCCGGCCTCCTTCAGCGCCCGCGGCGCGCCGGGCGGGGGACTCCAGCACGGTGACCACCGCGGCGGTGACCATGAGTCCGGGTCCGGCGCTCAGCAGGAGGAGGTGGTCCCCGGCGTGCACCTGCCCGCCCTCGACGAGGTGGTTGAGCTGGAGCCCGACGTCGGCGGCGCCCGCGTGACCCATGTCGCGGAAGAAGTCCACGTCGCCCAGTGACGCGTCCAGGCCCATCGGCCGCAGGTGGCTGTCGAGGAAGTCGGCGGTGCCCGCCCCGAGGTGGAGCACCCTCGACAGGTCCGCCACGGAGATGCCCGCCTCGCCCGTCACCTGCTCGATCAGCTTCGCACCGCTCGCGGCGTACTCCTGACCGATCTCGGACGCCTTCGGGCCCAGCTCCTCGACCATCGCCTCCAGGTGCTCGTTCATGTCGAGCTTCCGCCCGGTGGTGACCGCCGGGGGGAAGATCGGATCGTGCCCGCGGTTGAGGATCTCGAACTGGGGAAGCGACACCGACTCGATGGAGCGCAGTGCGGCCCAGCCGGGCCGCTTCGACAGGACGACCGCGGTGGCCGCGTCGGCGAGCACCGCGTCACGGTGTGCGTACCACCGGTCGACCGAGGGGGCGCCGAAGTTGTCCGCGCTGCTCACCACGGCGCCGTTGCGGGACGGCGCGCACAGCAGATACTGGGCCGCCATCTCCAGGGCGGCGAGGAACGCGTTGCATCCCTGCTCCACCGTCAGCGCCGGGATCGGGGAGTTGAGGGTGGAGCGCAGGATGTAGTGCGGCGCCGACCAGCCGTCAGGGCCCTGGTGGTACGCGCAGGAGTGGACGAGGATGTCGATGTCGTCCGCGCCGAGGCCCGAGCGGTCCACCGCCTGCCGGACGGCCGCCACCGCCATGTCCGGCGCGGACGTGCCGTCGGCCACGGCGATGTTCCGCCACCCGCAGGCGTCCATCCGTTCTCTGTCGTACGCGCCGCGCCGGACCGCCTCCTCCACGCTCACCCTGGGCGGAATGTACGCCCCGGTCCCTGCCAGGAAGATGTTGTCAGTTCTCACTCTCACGGTTCCTTAACTGACCGGTCCGTGGCCTGATGACCTTCCCGGTCTCGGTGGTCGGCAGTTCCGCCACGGAGGCGAAGGCATGGGGGACGCAGGAGGGCGACAGCCGCTCCCGGCAGAAGCGGGCCAGCTTGCCGAGGTCGACCGTGCCGGGTGTCACCGTCGCGCTGATCCGCTGTCCGAGCACAGGATCGTCCACCCCGGACACCAGGCATGAGGCGACGTCCGGGAAGGCGAGCAGGACGGCTTCGATCTCCTCGGGGCTGACCTTGGCGCCCGCGACGTTGATGCCGGTGGACAGGCGCCCGGCGAGGACGAGTTCCCGCCCTTCCCACCGGCCCAGGTCGCCCGTGGTGAATCCGTCCCGCAACGGGGTCGCGTCGACGCTCTCCCCGTCGGCGTAACCGAGCATCATCGACGGCGAGGTGACGGTCACCAGCCCCGTCACGGCTTCCCCCGGAACGGCTTCTCCCCGCACCGCGGGAGGGCCGCCGGCATCGTCCCCGGCGGCGCCCGGGACCGGGGACAGCCGGACCTCCACACCGGGCAGGGGCGCGCCCGGCCCGGAGGTGCCCGGCTGCCACGGGGCGGGGCGGCTCACGCAGATCGGCCCGGTCTCCGTGGTCCCGTAGACCTGGCCGACGTGCCCGCCCAGCCGGGTCGCGACCAGTTCGGCGGTGTGCGCGTCCAGCGCCATGCCGGCGGACAGGAACCCGACCGTACGGCCGTCGTGCGGCAGGGCGCGGGCGGCCTTGGCGAGCAGGCGCAGCATGGGGGGCACACCGACGAACAGCGTCACGTCGGCGGCGGCGAGCTCCCGCAGCAGCAGGCGCGGCTTGTCGGGCGTCAGATAGCGGACCGGCGCACCCGCCAGGGTCGCGGCGACGGCGCACAGCCCGAAGCCGTACGCGTGCTGGAGGGGCACGGGACACAGCAGCCGGCTCTCCGGCCCCAGCCCCAGGACCGTACGGTAGCTCTCCGCCTCGGCCAGCAGGGCGGCGGCGGAACGCAGCGCGACCTGGGGGTGGCCGGTGGTGCCCGACGTGATCTGTGCCGTCGCCGCCTCCTGGAAGGCGTGGTGTCGCGTCGCTCGCCGGCCGGGTTCCCGGTCACCGCTCAGCGTCCGTCCGCCCCGGTCCGCGACCTTGACCGGCAGGGCCAGCGGCGACTCGTGCGGGGCGGAGAGGAAGTCGAGGGCGCAGCGGTCCCGGATCCGCCGGAGCTCCCACGGTGTCGTCCGGTGCGAGAGCGGAACGGCGGCCGCCCCGGTGGAAATGATCGCGAACACGTCGCTGACGAACTCGGCCGCGGGCCAGGCGACGGTTCCCACGAGGGCGCCCGGCCCGGCGCCCGCCTCACGTAAGGCACGGGCCTTGGCGTCCACGCGCTCGACCAGCCGGCCGGCGCTGGTGGTCCCGGAGTCGTCGCTGAGCAGAGGCGTGTCCCCCGGACGGGCGCCCTGCTCGTACAGCAGGGAGAGCAGCTTCGCGCGCGCGGCGGTCATCCGAGTTCGGTCAGCCCGCGTCGCAGTGCCCCCGCCGCCTTGTCCAGGACGTCCCCGGTGTGCGCGGTGCTCAGGAACCACGGTTCCAGCGCGTTGGGATGGAAGTAGACGCCCTCCCGCTGGGCGAGGACCTGGAGCCGGCGGTGCCGGGAGAAGTCGATGGCCTCGGTGAGATCGCGCAGCGTGTCGCTCTTCTCCAGCGGCTTCTTGAGGAGGGCCACGCACATCAGGGTGCCGACCCGGTTGATGTGCACGGGCCGCTTCTCCGTGGCGAAGATCTCGCGCAGGGCGTTCTCCGCACCGGCGCCGACGCCCTCCAACTCGTCGTAGAGGCCGGGCAGTGCGCGGATCTTGGTCAGCATGCTGACGACCGCGCGGAGGGCCGCGTGGTTCCCGGCGTAGACGCCGGCGTGGTACGCCTCGTTCGTGGCGAGCATCCGCATCGCGGTCTTGCGTCCGCCGAAGGCGGCGACGGGGAACCCGCCGCCCATGACCTTGGACAGGACGGTGAGGTCGGGCTCGACGCCGTACAGTTCCTGGGCGCCTCCTCGGGCGACCCGGAAGCCGGTGATCACCTCGTCGAAGATCAGCATCGCGCCGCTGCGAGCGGTGAGGTCGCGCAGCAGCTCGAGGAAGCCGGGTACCGGGGGAATCACACCGGCATTGGTCAGGACGGGCTCCAGGATGACGGCCGCGATCCGGCCGCCGTCGCGCGCGAAGAGCTCTTTGACGGCCTCGGCGTCGTTCCACGGCAGCTGCGCGGTGTGGGCGAGCGCCTCGGGGATCATGCCCGGCGCCCCGGGGACGACGTCCGTCGGCCGGGCGCCTGCTATCTGGAACGTGGTCTTGCTGCCCGCCCGCAGGATGGTCTCGCTCCACCCGTGGTAGTGCCCGTCGAAGGTGACCACCAGTGAGCGCCCCGTGGTGGCGCGGGCGAGCCGCAGCACGGAGGCGACCGCCTCCGTACCGGAATTGGCGAATCTGACCTGCTCGACGCCCGGCACCAGTTCGGCGATGAGGGAGCCGGCCTCGGCGTCCAGCTCGTGCGGCAGGCCGGTCATATGGCCTTTGGTGAACTGGTCGGCCACGGCGTCGGCCACATCGCGGTCGGCGTAGCCGAAGAGGTGGGGGCCATAGCCCATGTTGAAGTCCACGAGCTCGTTGTCTTCCACATCCCGGAGCAGGCAGCCGTCGGCGCGCCGCACGACGAGTGGCACGGGGACGGCCGCCGCTCGCATACTGCTGCTGACACCGCCGGCGACGACCTCCTTGATGCTTTCCAGACAATCAGCATTCGTCCGACGTTCTGCGTCCATGGCACCCACTGAATACCTCCGGCTTCGTCGGCCTGATCCGGCATCACAGAATGCCCCAGGGCTTTCGCGGCCAACAACGGTGATTGCCGGAATGGCCGGATCACGGGGGGTGATCGGCCCGTCTTGAGTGGCAGGATCGAACGGGTGATCAGCCGCGCTGCGGAAGGGGAATGTGATGTCGTCTCGGGGCGTCGCCGTGGTCACGGGGGCGGGATCGGGCCTCGGTGCCGCCATCGCGGTACGGCTGGCCGCCACCCATGATCTGGTGCTGACTCATCTGACGCGGGACTCGGGGCTCGCCGACACCGCCGACCGGGTCTCAGCGGCCGGTGCGGACGTTCTCGCCATGGTGGTCGGGGACCTCAGGCACGAGGAGACCGTGGACCGCCTGGGGAATTCCATGGCGGCATGCGGTCAAAGGCTCGACGTCCTCGTGTGCAATGCCGGGGCGTACACATATGCTCCATGGCAGGACACCACGTGGGACGATGTGCGCAAGGCCCTGGACGTCAATCTCCTCGCCCATATCGCCTGTGTACGGGCCGCCACACCCCATTTGGTGGCGCGCGGAACGGGCCGGATCGTGGCCGTTTCCACGGTGCTCACGCGGGTAGGGCGCGTGGAACTCGTGCCCTACATCGCGGCGAAAGGTGGCCTGGAAGCATTCGTCCGCGCCCTGTCTCGTGAACTCGGCCCGCACGGGATCACAGTGAATTCCGTCAGACCGGGTTCGATCGAACTGAATACCGAGCAGAGGTCTCACCCGGATTACCCGGCCTGGCGGCAACGGGAATTCGCCCGGCAATGCATCAAACGGCATGGGCGTCCCGAGGACGTGGCCGCGGCCGTGGCGTTCCTGGCTTCTCCCGAGGCAGGTTTCGTCACCGGCCAGAGTCTGACCGTCGACGGCGGCTGGGACCTAAACTGACCTGCGACGCAGGCCGAGCCAAGGACCTCCACGCGAATGGCGTACGCACAGGGAAAGAACTCCGCTACCCGTGTATGGCTGGTGCGGCACGCGCAATCGCATGCCAGCGTGAAGAAACTGATCGCGGGTTCCCGTACATGTCACGGCCTCACGGAGCTGGGCCGGGAACAGGCCGCGCGGCTCACGGCACGGCTGGCGGCCGAACCACCGCGGCCGGACGCGCTGTTGACCAGTCCGGTGCGCAGAGCCCGCGAGACGGCCGAGGTTCTGACGAGCGGCCTGGGACTCGGGGCACCGGTCGTCGAGACGCAGGTGCGGGAGCTCGACTTCGGGGTGGCCGACGGCCTGTCCGTCGACGAGTACCAGCGCGTCCACGGGGCCTTCGACATGACCGTTCACCCCGACCGGCCCTTCGCACCCGGCGGGGAGACGTGGAACCAGTTCCGGACCCGGGCCGGCCGTGTCGTCAACCACCTGCTGTCCTGTCACCGTGGCAGTACCGTGCTCGTGGTGTGCCATGCCGGTCTCATCGCCGCGGCGATGTCCGCGCTCCTGGACGTCGTCCCACCTGTGTTGTTCACGGACGCCACACCCGCGGCGACCTCGATCAACGAATTCGTCCACGACGGCTCTCGGTGGGACCTGCTCCGGTTCGACGACGCGCAGCATGTCGGCGAGGCCGAATGAGGAGGCCGGGACCGCGCGGGCGGTGGCCGGGAAGGCGGATGCGCACGAACCGGTCGCCGTAGGGCGGGCCCACGGCCGACCTACGGCGACCAGGCTCCGCATACAGCCACAGCGACCCACCGTCCGCAGGACGGCGCCCCGACGCGCTGAGCGAAGGCGTCGGTCTCAGTGCTGCGGGCCGCGCTTGCGTTCCATCATGTGGCGGCCCAGCGCCTTCTTCTGCTTCCAGTTCCGCAGCAGCTTCTCGTTCAGCCGCGCATCACTCCGGGCGGCGATCCGCTCGTTCTCGCGCAGCAGCTTGTGGTAGTTCTCGAGCCGCCGCAGAGGCAGGGTCCCCGCCTCGGCCGGCCCGCGCACCGCGCACCCGGGCTCCGTCCGGTGCGAACAGTCGTGGAAACGGCAGTCCCGGGCAAGGGCCTCGATATCGGTGAAGGCCCGGGCCACGCCGCCGTCCGCCTCCCACAGTCCCACTCCGCGCAGCCCCGGTGTGTCGATCAGGACACCACCACCCGGCAACGGCAGGAGATCGCGGGTCGTCGTCGTGTGCCGCCCTTTGCCGTCGCCGTCGCGCGTGACGTCGACCCGTTGCACGTCCGCTCCCGTGAGCGCGTTGGCGAGGGTGGACTTGCCGGCACCCGACACACCGAGGAGTACGGCCGTGCCACCGCCCCCGTCTTCTCCCCCGCCTCCGCCGCCGATGAGGGCCGCGAGGGTGTCCAAGCCCCGCCCCGTGGCCGCGCTGACGGGCAGCACGCGCGCCCCGGGGGCCACCCTCCCGGTGTCCTCGGCGAGATAGGAGAGCGTCACCGGGTCGGGGACGAGGTCGGCCTTGGTGAGGACTACCACCGGCTGCCCGCCGCTCTCCCACGCCAGGGAGAGGAAGCGCTCGACGCGCCCGAGATCCAACTCGTCGGCCAGTGAGACGGCGATGAGCACCTGGTCGATGTTGGCGGCCAGGATCTGGCCGTCGGACCGCTGCGAGGAGACGGCCCGGACGAACGCGGTGCGCCGTGGCAGCAGCGCCCGGACGACCCTCTGGTCCAGGTCGAGGGCCACCCAGTCACCGGTGCAGGGGTTCTGCACGGGATCGGGCGAGGCCACGGGCCTCGTACCGGCCCGTACGGACGTCACCTGCCCGTTCTCGGCGACGACGGCCTCGCAGCTCCCGCGGTCGACCCGCACGACCCGGCCGGGCCGGAGACCGTCGGTCTCGTAGGGGGCGAAGTCGGTCGCGAACGCGTCGTTCCAGCCGTAGCGGTGGAGCGGATGTGAGGCAGTGGGTGTGGACACGCTCCCCCCTCACGGGCCCGAGGACAGCGGAACCGGCCACGGCTGTGCGCGTACGGCCCGCTCAGGCCGGCAGTCTAGCCGCTGACACCGTGCGGAGGGCCGGACGCGTGTCCCGGAGCGACGCATTCCCGGTGTACGTCCGGCTTCTGGCACATCGTCAGGCGTACCGCCCGGAAAGGACTTGTCTCCGGCCGCCGGCAGGGTGATCCGGATGTCAGAACGGCGACCTCGTACAGCCCGGCGAGAGAGAAGGGCCGGCGGGAGAGAAGGGCCGGCGGGACTCCTGGGCGAGCAGCCCGGCCGGGGCTTCCGGGGCGGGAGCGTACGGCGTGGCGGACGCATGATCGAGCTGTGCACTCATCGGCCGGCTCTCCCGGTGGGTCGTACCGCCACAGCACGCGCGCCGGGTGGCCGTGGATGCGGGCATGGACGGACGCCCGCCTACGCAGTCGGCCATCGCCCCGTCTCGACTGCCCGAAGCAGGCCCGAACGCCCGTCGGAGGTTCAGCCGCTTCTCTCGGTTCGGTGACCCGGGTCACATCCGGCTCCTGTCAGCAATCGGGGCGCCGTCCCGTTCAAGGGGCACGCGAACGAGACAGGAGCAACGCCATGAAGCACCGCATCGTCGTACTCGGCGCCGGATACGCGGGGGCCTTCGCCGCCGGAGTCCTGGCGCGCCGGCTCTCCCCCGCCGACACCGAGATCACCGTCGTCAACGCCGAGCCCGACTTCGTCGAGCGGATGCGGCTCCGCCAGCTCGCGATCGGCCAGGACCTCGCGGTCCGCAAGCTCGCCGACGTGTTCGCCGGCACCGGGGTGCGGCTGCGCCTGGCGCGCGTCACCGGCGTCGACCCCGAGCGCAGGTCCGTCGCCGTGACCGGTGGGGGCGGCGAGAGCGGGGAACTCGCGTACGACACGCTTCTCTACGCGCTCGGCAGTACCGTCGCCCATCATGGCGTCCCGGGCGCGGCCGAGTACGCCTTCGATGTGGTCGGCCGGTCCTCGGCGCTGCGTCTGCGCGAGCGCCTGGCCGGTCTGGGCGAGGGCGGCACCGTGCTGGTCGTCGGTGAGGGGCTGACCGGCATCGAGACCGCCACCGAGTTCGCCGAGTCCCGGCCCGACCTCTCCGTCGCACTCGCCGCCCGCGGCGAGCTGGGCGCCTGGCTCTCCCCGAGGGCCCGCCGCCACCTGCGCCGTGCCTTCGACCGGCTCGGCATCACCGTCCACGAGCACACCGGCATCGCAGCCGTCGAACCGGCACGGGCGATCGCCGCCGACGGCAGGTCCGTCCCGGCCGACGTGACCGTGTGGGCGGCCGGGTTCGCCGTACACCCCATCGCGGCCGCCAGCGGCCTGGAGGTCACCGGGACCGGCCGGATCGTCGTCGACCGCACCATGCGCTCGGTCTCGCACCCGGACGTCTACGCCGCCGGTGACTGCGCCTACACGATCGGCGGGAACGGCCGGCCGCTGCCGATGTCCTGCGCCACGGCCGGCTTCACCAACATACGGGCGACCGCCGCGATCATGGCGCGCCTGACCGGCAGCGAGGTCCCGGCCACCGGGCTGAAGTACTACGGCAACCACATCAGCCTCGGACGGCGGGACGCGATCTTCCAGATGGTGGACGGGGACGTCCGGTCGACGTCCTGGTACCTGGGCGGCCGGACCGCCGCAGGGCTCAAGTCGGCCGTGCTCGAAGGAGCCGCGTGGGGCATCGCCCACCCGACCTTCGGCATGCCGAAGCGCAAGCGCCGCCTGACCACCGCGCCCGGCCAGGCCGGTGTACGGGCCGCCGCATAGCCTGTTCGGCATGGACAGCGCAGCCGTCGATCGATTCGAGGCCGGCCGGGACCGGCTGGCCTCGCTCGCGTACCGTCTGCTCGGCTCGGCCGCCGACGCCGAGGATGCCGTACAGGACACGTTCCTGCGCTGGCAGGCCACGGACCGGGAACGGATCGAGGTGCCGGAAGCGTGGCTGACCAAGGTCGTCACCAATCTCTGCCTCGACCGGCTCCGCTCCGCGCAGGCGCGCCACGAGCGGGCGGCCGGTGACTGGTTGCCCGAGCCGCTCCTCGACGGCGACCCGATGCTGGGGCCGGCCGACACCTTCGAGCAGCGCGAATCGGTGTCCCTGGCCGTATTGGCCCTCATGGAACGCCTCTCACCGGTCGAGCGCGCCGCTTACGTCCTGCGCGAGGCCTTCTCGTACCCCCACGCCGAGATCGCCGGGATCCTCGGCATCACGGAGTCCGCGAGCCAGCAGCACGTCCATCGGGCCCGAGGCCGGGTCACCGCCGAGCGCCGCGGCCGCGGCGAGGTGGACCCCGCGTCCGCGCGCCGGGTCGTCGAGGAATTCCTCGCCGCCGCCACGTCCGGGCGCACCGAACGGCTGGTGGCGATGCTCACCGCCGACGCGACCGCGATCTCGGACGGCGCCGGACTGGCCAGGCGGCTGCTGCGGTACCGGACGCGCGAGCGCATCGCCTCCTACGTACGGGCCGGCTTCAAGCCCACGCCGGCGAAGCGGCGGCTGGCCGGCGGCTCGCCCGCGTTCCACATCGCGCTGGTCAACGGCTCCCCGGCCGTCCTCGCCGTGATCGAGGACCGGGTCGTGGGCGCCGTGGCGTTCGAAGTCAGCGACGGCAAGGTCGCATCCTTGCGCGGCATCGCCGCCCCGGACCGGCTCGCGCGCCTCGACGAGGCCTGGCGGCAGCACAAGCCCGACGCACCGGTGGTCGCCGCATGGTGACCCGAGCCACCGGCCTCGGCAGGTGCGCGCGGTGGTGCTGGAGGCGCCGGCCCGTCGGGGCCGGCGCCTCCGGCGTCGCTCAGCTCACGACGGGGATCAGGGCGAGGGCGAAGAGCACGTGGGAGTGCCTCATGAGAGGCCGGGGTTGAGTGGGCGCTCGATGTCTACAGACTGAGTGTGATCGCGGCAGCGATGCCTCCCAGACCGAGGGCGAGAGCCGCCTCTGTCCAGCCGCCCTTACCCCACCGGAACGGGCGGTCGGCGGCCAGCCGGCCCGGACCGATGGCGGCGACGGCCAGCGCGACGACGGCGATGCAGACGCTGTATTCCACGCCGCCGTCCGTTTCCCACAGGCCGTGGGCGCCGGTGACCGTGGCCATCGCATTGATCATGACGCCGATCAGGGCGGCAGCCGCGAGCGGTGTCAGCAGCCCGAGAGCCAGACCGAGGCCGCCGAGCAACTCGGACAGTCCGCCGATCACGGCGAAGAGTTTCCCCGGGTGGTAGCCCAGGGCCGCGAACCCCTTGCCGGTCGCCGTCAGGCCCGGGCCT
The DNA here is from genome assembly GCF_040637655.1 of Streptomyces sp. NPDC028722. Classification (NCBI taxonomy): domain Bacteria; kingdom Bacillati; phylum Actinomycetota; class Actinomycetes; order Kitasatosporales; family Streptomycetaceae; genus Streptomyces; species Streptomyces sp. NPDC028722. Next base: position 418 of record NZ_JBEZWU010000027.1, on the reverse strand, counting down.
CCGAAGAGTCCGAAGACTTTCTGGGCCCCGTGTGCGGCCATCAGCAGGCCGAAGGTCAGCCGGATGAGCAGCAGGCCGAAGTCACCGGCGGTTGTCATGGGCTCGGTGGTGGAATGCGCCACCGGCTCCGCGGAGAGAACGAAATTGTTCAGGATGTGTTTGGTCAACATGGCAATGCTCCGGTTGGAACGCCAGAACGGGCGTTTCCCCCAGCTCGGCCGGATGCCGAGCACCGGTCATGGGTGAGCCCGCAGAAGGGGGTGAGCACCGTCCCATCCGACCTTCCGCTGCGGGCACGGTCGTGCATCGGGGCGGCGGCCCGCGGGAACAGGCGGCCGGCCTCGCGTCAGTGGTCCTGGGCCGTCCGGTCATCACGATCGGTGTCGGTGGGAGACAGCCGTACGCAGCATTCCCCGGG
>NZ_JBEZWU010000026.1:0-115132 GCF_040637655.1 Streptomyces sp. NPDC028722 | reverse complement strand
CGGGGCTGGGATGTGTCGCGGTTGTTCGATCCGGATCCTGAGAAGGTCGGTAAGTCGATGGTCCGCCATGGTGGGTTTCTTCATGGTGCGGGGGAGTTCGATCCGGGGTTCTTCGGGATTTCGCCGCGTGAGGCGTTGGCGATGGATCCGCAGCAGCGGTTGTTGCTGGAGGTGTCGTGGGAAGTGCTGGAGCGGGCCGGTATCGATCCGACCGCACTGAAGGGCAGCCGCACCGGCGTCTTCACGGGCGCCATGTACCACGACTACGCCACCACACTGACGCGCGTACCCGAGGAGCTGGAGGGTTTCCTCGGCAACGGCAACGCGGGCAGCTTCATCTCGGGCCGGGTGGCGTACACCTTCGGCTTCGAGGGCCCGGCGGTGACGGTGGACACGGCGTGCTCGTCGTCGCTGGTGGCGATGCACTCCGCGATGCAGGCGCTGCGCAGCGGCGAGTGCTCGCTCGCGCTGGCCGGCGGTGTCGCCGTCATGGCCACGCCCGGGAGCTTCGTGGAGTTCTCCAGGCAGCGGGGCCTCGCGCCGGACGGACGGTGCAAGTCGTTCGCGGCGGGTGCGGACGGTACGGCGTGGGCGGAAGGCGTGGGTCTCGTCCTGCTGGAGCGCCTGTCCGACGCTCGCCGCAACGGCCACGAGGTGCTGGCCCTGGTGCGGGGCACGGCCATCAACCAGGACGGTGCGTCGAACGGCATCACGGCGCCGAACGGTCCGTCGCAGCAGCGCGTGATCCGGCAGGCGTTGGCGAGTGCCGGTCTGTCGGCGGCCGACGTGGACGCGGTGGAGGCGCACGGTACGGGTACGTCGCTGGGTGACCCGATCGAGGCGCAGGCGTTGATCGCCACGTACGGCCAGGAGCGGGCCGGGGACGAGCCGTTGTGGCTGGGTTCGTTGAAGTCGAACATCGGTCATGCGCAGGCGGCGGCCGGTGTGGCGGGTGTGATCAAGATGGTGCAGGCGATGCGGCACGGCGTTCTGCCGAAGACGTTGCATGTGGACGAGCCGTCGCCGAAGGTGGACTGGTCGGCCGGCGCGGTGGAGCTGTTGACGGAGTCGCGGGAGTGGCCGACGGTAGAGGGCCGTCCGTGTCGCGCCGCGGTCTCCTCCTTCGGCCTCAGCGGCACCAACGCCCACGTCATCCTGGAAGCAGCCGGGACAGAAACCCCAGCGGACCGTGCGGCGGCTCCGGACGCCGTCGTACCGCTGCTGGTGTCGGGTATGTCTCCGGAGGCGGTGCGGGCTCAGGCCGAGGCGTTGGTGGCCCACCTGGACTCCGCTCGGGACGTGCTTCTCACCGACGTGGCGTACTCGCTGGCGACGACCCGGACGCATTTCGACCATCGTGCGGTGGTCGTCGCCGGGTCGGTGGGGGAGGCGCGGGAGGGTCTGGCGTCGGTGCGCCCGGAGAGCGTGGTGCGTGGCCGTCTGGGTGTGTTGTTCACCGGGCAGGGGTCGCAGCGGGTGGGGATGGGGCGTGAGCTGTACGGCGCCTTCCCGGTGTTCGCCGAGGCCTTCGATGAGGTGTGCGCGGCCGTCGACGGGAAGCTGGGCTGCTCGTTGAAGACGGTGGTCTTCGAGGGCGGGGCGCTGCTGGAGGAGACGGGGTACGCGCAGCCGGCGCTGTTTGCGGTCGAGGTGGCGCTGTACCACCTCTTACGGTCTTGGGGCGTGCGTCCTGATTTCCTGGCGGGTCATTCGATCGGTGAGGTGACGGCCGCGTATGTGGCGGGTGTGTGGTCGCTGGAGGATGCGGCCACGCTGGTCGTCGCGCGTGGTCGGCTGATGCAGGCGCTGCCGGCGGGTGGCGTGATGGTCGCGTTGGAGGCCACGGAAGAGGAGGTCGCGCCGCTGCTGTCGGACGGTGTGAGCATCGCCGCGGTCAACGGGCCGACCTCGCTGGTGCTGTCGGGGGCTGAGGGTGCGGTGTTGGCGGTTACCGAAGCCTTGCCCGGCCGTCGGGTCAAGCGGCTGCGGGTGTCACACGCGTTCCATTCGCCGTTGATGGACCCGATGCTGGAAGAGTTCCGCGAGGTCGCGGCCGGGCTGACGTACAACACCCCGGGCCTGCCGGTGGTGTCCAACCTGACCGGCGAGGTGGCGGACGCAGGGCGGTTGTGCTCGCCGGAGTACTGGGTGGAGCACGTACGCGGCACGGTCCGTTTCCACGACGGTGTGCAAGCCATGAAGGACCAGAGGGTCACCACTTTCGTGGAGTTGGGTCCGGACGGCATCCTCACCGGGATGGTGGCGGTGGACTGCGTACCGTCGTTGCGGCGTGACGTCGGTGAGGAGCGTGCCCTGCTGGCCACTCTCGGACAGCTGCACACACGCGGTGTAGCCATCGACTGGGAGCAGGTCTTCGCCCGCACCGGCGCACGCCGCGTTGACCTGCCCACGTACGCCTTCCAACACCAGCGCTTCTGGATCGAGGGCGACGGCCCGAGCGCTCCTGAGCCGGTCATCGACCCGGTCGACCCGGTCGACGCGGCGTTCTGGGAGATCGTGGACAGTGGGGACGCGGACTCGCTGGCGCGATCCCTGCGACTCGACGCGACCGCCCTGGACGGTGTGCTGCCCGCCCTGTCCGCGTGGCGCCGCCGTCATCGGGACCAGGCGGTGCTGGACGGCTGGCGTTACCGGATCACCTGGCAACCCGTCACGGACGCGCTCGACCCGGGTGCTGCCGTCGCCGACGGCACGTGGCTGATGCTGGTACCCACGGGACACGCCGACGCGACGGCGGTGGCCACGAGTGCCGCGCTGACCGCGCACGGTGGTCGCGTCGTGCGGGTGGACGTGGACGGTGAGGACCGGGAGACCCTGGCGAAGGTCGTACGGGCGCGTCTCGACGCGGAGTCGGGCACGACGGCCGGCGTCGTGTCCCTGCTCGCCCTGGACGAGCGGCCCGAGCCCTCCCATCCGGCGCTGTCGCGCGGTACGGCCGCCACCGTCACGCTCGTGCAGGCTCTCCATGACCTGGACGTCACCGCCCCGCTGTGGTGCCTGACCTCGGGAGCTGTCGCGGTCCGTGAGGACACGGAGGTGACGAGTGCGGCGCAGCCGATGATGTGGGGAGTGGGCACCGTACTCGCCCTGGACCATCCGAAGACCTGGGGCGGGCTGGTCGATCTGGCCGCCGAGCCCGACGGGGCCGCGTGGGGCCGGTTGGTCGCCGTGCTGTGTGGACGGCACGACGAGGACCAGGTGGCGATCCGGTCCTCGGGCTCGTACGCGCGGCGCATGATCCGCGCCGAGTCCGTCGCCGCGAGCGGTGACACCGGACCCGCCGAGGCCTGGACACCGCACGGTACGGTGCTCGTCACCGGCGGCACGGGTGGCATCGGTGCGCACGTGGCGCGCTGGGCCGCCGCCCGGGGCGCGGAGCACCTGCTCCTGCTCAGCCGTCGCGGCCCGGCCGCCGAGGGCGCGGCGGCGTTGGAGGCGGAGCTGACCGCGCTCGGCGCCCGCGTCACCATCGCGGCCTGTGATGTCACCGACCGTGCGGCGCTCGCGGAGGTGATCGCCCGAGTGCCGTCGGACCTGCCCGTCACAGCCGTCTTCCATACCGCCGGTGTCGCGCAGGAGCCGAAGAAGCTGCCCGACAGCACGTTGGCGGAGTTCGCCGAGGTCGGGCGGGCGAAGGTCGTCGGTGCCGTACACCTCGACGAACTGCTGACCGGCCATCCCCTTGAGGCATTCGTGGTGTTCTCCTCCGGGGCCGCCGCCTGGGGTGGTGCGGGTCAGAGCGGGTACGCCGCCGCCAACGCCTTCGTCGAGGGGCTGGCGCACCGCAGGCGTGCCGACGGGCGGCCGGCGCTCGCCGTGGCCTGGGGCGCCTGGGCCGGTGGTGGCATGGTCGACGACTTCGTGGCCGAGGAGTTCGCGGAGGTCGGCGTGGAGCTGATGCGGCCCGAACTCGCGGTCGAGGCCCTGGGCCGGGCGATGGCGAGCGGTGACGGGCATGTCGTGGTCGCGGGCATCGACTGGTCGCGGTTCGCGCCGTCCTTCACGGTCGCCAGGGAGCGTCCACTGCTGCGAGCCCTGCCCGAAGTCGCGGCCCTGACGCAGCCGGCCGGGGCCGGCGCCGGTGCGGACCAGGGTGCGGGCCAGGAGTCCGGGAACGACGGCGCGGCACTGCGGGCACGACTGCTGCGCGTGTCCCCGCGGGAGCGGCTGGCGGTACTGACCGATCTGGTGCTGGCGGAGGCGGGGCAGGTGCTCGGTCACGCCACGGGCTCGACGGCCGTCGAGGACGGGGTCGCCCTCCTCGACATCGGCTTCGACTCGCTGACCGGCCTGGAGCTGCGCAACCGGCTCAATCGGGTGTCGGGACTCGAACTGGCGCAGGGCCTGATCTTCGACTTCCCGACCGCCGGCATGATCGCCGAACTCATGCGGGACGCCCTGGAGCCCGAACTGACCGTCAGCCCGCAAACGGTGACGGAGGAGTTCAGCAAGCTGGAGCTGGCGGTGACCCCGGCGCTGCACGACGACGCGTCGCGTGCGCGGGCCGTCGCGCGGCTGCGCGAGCTGCTGTCCGAGTGGGACCGCCCGGAAGAGGGGAAGTAGCCGGATGTTCGAGGTCGAGACCTATCTGCGTCGCCTGGGCTTCAGCGAGGTGCCCGAGCCCAGCGTCGAGACGCTGCGCGTGCTGCACAAACACCACATGATGTCGCTGGCCTACGACAGCAGCGATTTCATCAAGAGCTTCACGGGCTTCCGCAACGTCGTCGACATCGACGTCGACGCGACCTTCCGGGCGATCGTCACGGGAGGCGCGGGCGGCGTGTGCCACGACCTGAGCGGCCTGTTCCGCAGACTCCTGACCGAACTCGGCTACGACGTCTCGATCCTGGCCGCGTCCCAGCGCTGGCCCGACGGGCGGTTCGGGCCGGACTTCGAGCACACCTTCAACTGTGTGCGGCTCGACGGCGAGATCTGGCTCGTCGACGTGGGCTTCGCCGGTCCGTCGTACCTGGAGCCGCTGCGGATGACCGACGAGGTGCAGCGGCAGTTCGGTTGCTCCTACCGGCTGACGACGGCCGGCACGTACCACGTCCTGGAGCGCAAGGCCGCCACCGGGGACTGGCGTTCGGTGTACCGGTTCGAGCTGACGGCCCGCGCCGTCTCCGACTGGGACAGTCCGCAGGACACCGCCGTCGAGCGGATCGTGAAGGACTCGCTGTTCGCCGGCACCGTGCTGCGGGGCCGCGCCACCGACAACGGGCAGGTCGTCCTCACCGGCAGGCGGCTGTTGCGGGTGGAGAACGGCCACGAATCGGCCCGCATGCTGATCGACAAGGCCGAGTTCGACGGCGTGGTGAAGGACATCCTCGCCGGCTCGGGCAACGGCTGAGGCGGGACCGGACGGAGATGACCATGGAGACGGAGACCAGCGGCGCCGGGACCGGAACGGTCGCCGCCACCGACACGGACGTGGCCGTCGTCGGCTACGGCCCGGTCGGTCAGGTACTGGCGATCCTGCTGGCCGCGCGCGGCTGGCGGATCACGGTCGTGGAACGCTGGCCCCGGCCGTACCCCATGCCGCGGGCGGTCGGCTTCGACGACGAGGCGGCCCGTATTCTCGCGGCTGCCGGCATCGGGCCCTTCCTCGACAAGTTCGGTGAGAACTCACGGGACTACGCCTGGCGCAACGCCGCCGGCGAGACCCTGCTGCACATGGAGAGCGCCGAGAACGGCCACTGCGGCTGGCCACAGGCGACCGCCATGTACCAGCCGGGCCTGGAGGCCACGCTCATCGACCGCGGCACCGACTTCCCGAACCTGCGGGTCGTCCGCGGGCAGGCGGTCGTCGAACTCGACGACCGTGGCGACCTGGTCGAGGTGATCTGCGAGGACACCGACGAACAGGAGCACACCTTCACCGCACGGTACGTCGTCGGATGCGACGGGGCGAACAGCTTCGTCCGGGAGTCGATGGAGAGTTTCCTCACCGACCTCGGATTCTTCTACGACTGGCTCATCTGCGACGTCGTGCTGAACGAGCCCCGCGACTTCCACCCCAACAACCTCCAGATCTGCGACCCGGAGCGGCCCCGGACCGCGGTGTCGGCCGGTCCGGGGCACCGCCGGTACGAGTTCATGCGGTTGCCGGGCGAGAGCATGGAGGAGCTGAAGCGGGACGAGACCCTCTGGCGCATGCTGGAGATGTTCTCCGTCCGCCCCGACAACGCGACCCTCGAACGGCACGCCGTCTACACCTTCCAGGCCCGCTGGGCGGCGGAGTGGCGCAAGGGCCGGCTGCTGATCGCGGGGGACGCCGCGCACCTCATGCCACCCTTCGCCGGGCAGGGCATGTGCTCGGGCTTCCGGGACGTCGCCAACCTGTCGTGGAAACTCGACCTGCTGCTGCGCGGCCTCGCCGACGACTCGATACTCGACACCTACACCGTCGAGCGCCGGGCGCACGTCCGGAACGCCGTCACCACGTCCGTGAAGCTCGGCAAGGTGATCTGCGTGACCGACCCCGCCGCGGCCGCCGACCGGGATGCGATCATGCTGGCCGGGCGTGACCGGGAGAGCGGCGGCGCGCTGCCGATGTCGACCGCGATCCCGCTCACCGACGGGCTGCTCCACCGTGCCGCCGACGGCACGCCGCTGCTGCCCGCCGGCACCCTGTTCCCGCAGGCGCGGGTGGCGGGTGCCGACGGGGACGGGCTGCTGGACGAGATCGTCGGCCTCGGCTTCGTACTGCTCACCGCCGCCGATCCGGCGACAGGCCTGGACGATCGACGGCGGGCCTTCCTCGACGGTCTCGGTACGCGCTACGCGCACGTCCTGCCCGCCGGCACATCACCGCGCGCACCCGGTGACGGCGCCGTGGTCGACATCGAGGACCGGTATCTGCCGTACCTGGCCGAGAGCGACGCGACAGCCGTGCTGGTGCGCCCCGACTTCACCGTCTTCGGCGCGGCGCACGGGCCACAGGAGCTGGGCGCGCTCGTGGACGAACTGGCGCACCGGCTGGGGGCGCCGCTCCTGGCTGCCGGCTGAGGCTTTCCCACCCTGACGAGCACGATGAGAGAGGAACCCGGATCATGGGCGCACGCGAGGACATGTACGGCTTGTTCACGAGTGTCAACGAGATCAATCTGACCGACGACCAGGACGGCCAGAGAGCCAAGGAGGGTGTGCACAAGAAGAACATCTCCACCAGCTACGACCTTCAGGCCAGGATGTCCAAGAAGGGCATCCTGTGGAACTGGGGCTACCACGACGACCAGGTGGCCAAGGAGATCAACGCCCGCATCCCCGGCTTCCTGCACTACGACACGGACGGCTTCTCCGAAGAGCTGTACTTCGCCGCGCTCAGGGAGGTGCCGATCGACCTCGACGACTACGCGGACAGGTTCGTCCTCGAAGTCGGCTGCGGGCTGGGCGAGGGACTGAACTTCCTCTCCCGTGTGATCCACGCGAGGAGCATGATCGGCCTCGACCTGTCGGAGCAGGCCGTCAACCGGGCGAACGCCGCGTTGTCCCGCAAGGGCCTGCGCTACGTCCAGGGCGACGCGGAGAACCTGCCCTTCGAGGACGGCGAGGCCGACGTCGTGGTGAACATCGAGAGCGCGCACAACTACCCGAGGCTGGAGAAGTTCCTCCAGGAGGTGGCACGGGTGCTCAAGCCGGGAGGCTACTTCACGCACGTCGACCTCTACACCACACAGCGGCACGCCTTCCTGAAGGAACTCCAGGCGAAGGACCTGGGCCTGGAGTGGGTGCTCGACCGTGACATCTCGTCCAACGTGCGGGCCGCGATCCACCGGCGTCTGTCTCCCGACGGCTCCTTCCACAAGGCGCTGCGCGAGCAGCGGGCCGGCGCCATCCAGCGTCACATGGCCAAGCGTGTCGGCCCGGAGGCCGTCGGCGGTTCCTTCGCCGGCTACACCGACAGCGGCTCCACCAAGCTGCTGAAGAGGATGGGCGTGCTGCCCTCGCAGTTCATGCCGCCGGTGGACAGCTACCGGCTCTACGTCGCGAAGAAGATCTGATCGTCGGGCGAGGGGCGGCCCGTGCCCGCGGCCACGGGCGGTCCCTCGGCGACGGCGTTCCGGTGCGCCCCGCCGGCCGGGCCGTTCAGCGCCGTGGCGCCGCCGCACCGGCCGCCGGGGTGACGTGTGCCGCGCTGCGGTACGTGCAGATACCCAGGGCCAGCAGCCAGTAGCTGAGGGCGGCCCCCATCAGGGCGGTCGTGCCCCAGCCGTTCGCCGCGTAGAAGAACGCGGGGTCGTTGCCGAAGAACAGCGACGGCACGAAGGCCAGGTTGAGGACGGCCAGGACGTACGCCGAGCGGCCGGTCCAGCGCGGCAGCAGGCGGGTGCGGGTGACGGCGTGGCCGACGGCGGTCAGGAAGAGCGCCAGCATGAGCCGGGAGACGGACCCGTAGAGGATGTAGGTGCCACTGACGTCGATGGTCGGGTCGATCGGATGGTCGACGGCGATGACCGCGCCCGCTTCGAGGCCCATCGAGACCAGGGTGACCGTGGCGTACACGAGGCCCGTGGCGAAGGCGATCGAACCGACCCATTCATGGACCGGCCCGACCCGCTTGACCAGCTCCCGGAAGGCCGTCACGAACACGATCAGACAACCGAACGCGATGATCCCGACGAGCAGCCGGGCCAGGACGTTGGTGTCCGGCGGCGGGCCCGAGTAGAGGAAGTACAGCGGTACCTGGACGATGAGGGCGACGGCGGCGACGACGGCGGCTAGGCCGGTCAGACGCCGGGCGAGTGCTTCGGACATGGGATCCCCCGGGTTCTCGGTACGGCCGATTCGGCGCCGGCGGGCACGAGCTGCTGCCCGTGCCCGCCGACCCCTGAAGCCTGCCGTTGCCGGGGCACGCGGTCCCTGGGCCTGAGCACCGGATCGGGGGTGGCCCCACCACCACCCCTACGGGTGTACCCCGGCCACTCGCTGACACGACGGAGCCCGGGCGGTGCGCACCCGTGCGCCGGGGTTTCGCCGTGCCGAGTGGGGGATCGCGGTCAGGGTGCCACGGCTCGGCCGGTCTGGGGGGAGATCCGGCCGGCGCACAGGCCCTTGCCCGCCAGCGTCTGTGCGATGCGCGGGATCGCGGCGAGCGTGTTGGCGGGCCACTCGTGCATGAGGATGATCTGGCCGTTGGCCAGCCTGGACGTGGCCTGCACGATCGCGTCGGTGCTCGCGCCGTTCCAGTCCTGCGAGTCGACGTCCCAGATGATCTGGGTCAGGCCGTACTTGGCCTCGACCGCCTGGAGCGTGGCGTTGGTCTCGCCGTAGGGCGGGCGGAACAGTTGCGGCGTACCTCCGCCGGCCGTGGCGATCGCCTGCTGGGTGCGGGACACCTCGGAGTCGATCTGCGCCTGGCTCTGCTGGGTGAGGTGGGGGTGGGTGTAGCTGTGGTTGCCGATCCACATGCCGGCGGCTGCCTCGGCCCGGACCTGGGCCGGGTAGGCCGCGGCGTACTGGCCCTCGTTGAACATGGTGGCCCGCAGGCCGTTCTGCCGCAGGGCGTTGAGCAGGGCGGGAGTGTGGGCGTCGGACGGCCCGTCGTCGAAGGTGAGTCCGACGTATCCGGTGCAGCCGGCGGCGTGTGCCGGGGCGGTGCCGACGGCTGCGGTGACGGTGCCGGCCACGGCCGTCGCGGCGACGGCCAGGGCGGTCAGCAGGGGGCGGTGTGCGGCGCGCATGCGGATGGGTCCTCCTCGTGGGGGGCGGCGTGACCGCGGTGGGGGTGCGGAGAGCGGGCGGGCGGGGACGGTCAGCCGCTCATCGTGATGTTGGAGTTGCCGCTGCTCTGGTATCCCTCGGTGGCGAGGATCATGTAGTAGCTGAAGCTGCCCAGCCGCATGCCGTAGCGGGCCCAGGCGTCGAAGTGGTTGCCGGTGGTGATGGTTCCGCCCGTCCTCTTCGACTGCCGCACGCTCCAGTACTGGTTGAAGGTCCTGGTGCCTTCCACGGAGGGGGCGTTGTACCGCGTCGTCTGGTAGACGTCGTAGGTGCCGCCGTCGCTGGTGACCGTGCCCTTGTAGGTCCCGGTGGGCCGGTAGGTGCCCCAGTTGTCGACGATGTAGTACTCCACGAGCGGGTTCGAGGTCCATCCGTACAGCGACAGGTAGCCGTTGCCGGACGGGTTGAAGCTGCCCGAGTACTGCACGTTCCTGCGCCCGCCGTTGCTCCAGCCCTTGCCGGCGACGAAGTTCCCGCAGTTCGTCCACGAGGTGCTGTAGTTGCCGCCGGACCCGAGGGTCATGGAGACCGATCCGCCGCCATCGGTCCAGAACGAGTAGTAGAAGCCGTTGTTGGTGCCGGTCTGGTTGGTGGTGATGGTCGTGGCGGCGTGGGCGGTGCCGGGCAGCAGCAGCCCGGACGCGGACGTCGCCAGCGCCAGGGCGCCGGCGCGGTTGATGAAGCCCCTGCGGCTCATCGGGCGGTCGAGGGCCTTGTCGTTGTCCATGTGGTTGCTTCCTCCTGGTGAGTACGGGTGAGTACTGCGTGAGCGCGAGTGCTGGGAGGGCGCTCAGTGGCCCTGTTTGGCACGTGCATGTCATATCCCGCGACGAAGCCGTACGGCGCCGGGGGAGCTGGGGGAGGGGGGTCGATTGCTGGAGAGTATGCGCCGGGCCCGAAACGGCGGTCAATGCGTCCGTTTCCGAAACTTCCTCGAAACTTCGAGGAAGATGACCGGAGTCTGGCACCGAAAGATTCGGATGCCTGTGATGCGGGAGGTCGAGGGCCCGTGAAGGGCTTCAGGACCTCTTGGCCGAGCTGGCGGGCCGATCTTCCGGGCGACGCGCAGCCTCCGACGATCTCGGTCGTGGCGGTTGACGGAGAGGGTGGGGTTGCCTACCGTGTCGCAACGCTCGGCATGTATACCGAATCTTTCGAACCGCCCTATGCGGAGCCGGAGCCGGAGCCAGGACGGCGATCGCCGAGGCGCGGAGGGACTACGCCGAGCCGGGAGGCTCGCGCAGGATGTCCCGCGTGATGTCGGCCAGTGACCTGCCCGTGCGGAAGGCCTCGGCGCGCATCAGGGCCAGCGCGTTCTCCGGGGTCAGTTCCCGGGTGGCCACCAGGGCGCCGACGGCGCGCGCGGTGTCGAACCAGTGTGCGCGGATGACGTCGACCGGTTCCCAGGACGGGGCCCGGTCCCCGGTGATGATCACGTCCCGGGTGGGCAGGAGCGCCGCCGCCACCGCGTCGGCCACGACGGACGCCCGCTCCAGCGCCTCCTCGTCGAGGGCGTGGGGGCGCAGCGCGAGCAGGTCGACGGAGCCGAGGACGTAGTCGCCGAAGAAGACGGGCAGTGCGTAGACCGACTCCACCTGCGGCAGTTTCTCCCGCATGGCGGCACCGAACAGCGGCCAGGGCGTCACCGCGCCGCGCAGCTCGTCCACCGCCACCGGCTCACCCAGGTGCGCGGCGGTGATGCACGGCCCCTCCAGCACGGTGAACTGGATCTCCTCCAGCAGCAGCGCGGCGTCGTTCGAGGCGGCGAGCAGCTGGCGCGAGGGTGTGTCGGTGAGCAGCGACAGGGTGGCGCCGTCCATCCCGAGTCCCTCGGACACCGCCGCGCACACCCGCCGGGGCACCTCCGTCAGGGGCGCGCCGTCCGCGGCCTCCGCGACCATCCGCACCGCCTTCGTCACGTCGTACGTCATCCGGCCCTCCGCGGCCCGCAGGGACGAGTGGTGAGGGCGCGCGCCGCGCACGGGGCGGGCCGGGGACACCGCCGGCGCGACGAGGGCGCCGGCTGACGAGGACAGACCATGCCCATGGAGTACCCGGCCCGGCCGTAGGCACGCCGCTGCGGTAGCGGGCCGGTATGCGGGTAGCCGGTAGGCCGACAGACAGAGACGGCCGAGTCGGCACAGACAAGGATGATCGTGGACGGACGTTCGCTTCGCGCGGTGGGCTGGGCACGCTCGCTGCCGCTCAACAGCCAGGTCAAGACGGCACGTGACTGGGCACGCTCCCATCTGGACGAGCTGGGCTGGTCGGACTCCGCCCCCGACACGGCGGACGACGTGCTGCTGGTCGTGTCCGAGCTGGTCACCAACGCCCAGATCCACGCGCACAGCACCGCGCAGCTGGTGATGTCGTGGGACAGCGACTGCCTGCACATCGCGGTGCACGACACGTCGCCGGAGCTGCCGTCGCCGCGGCAGCCCGACACCCTCCAGCCCGGCGGGCGGGGCATCCTCCTCATGAACGCCCTGGCCGAGAGCTGGGAGGCCCGGCCCTGCCCGCACGGCAAGACGGTCATCGCCTGTTTCCGGCCGTCTTCGCCGGTGGACGACGGACACCGCGCAGGGCGGTGACCCCGGCGAGCAGCGCGCCGACGGCGAGCACGACCAGCCCCCGCAGCCACACCCGGCCCTCGATCTGCGTGGCGAGCAGGACGCAGGAGGCCGCGCCCAGCACGGGCAGCACCGTCGGGGCCCGGAAGTGCCGCTCCGCGCCCGGTTCGCGGCGCAGTACGAGCACGGCGATGTTGACCATGAGGAAGACCACGAGCAGCAGCAGGACCAGGGTGGACGCCAGCGTGGCGACGCTCCCGGTCAGCGCGAGGACCATCGCCGGGACGGTGGTGGCCGCGATCGCGGCCCACGGTGTGCGGCGGCCCGGCAGGACCGCGGTCAGGGGTGCGGGGAGCAGCCCGTCGCGGGCCATGCCGAAGGCGAGCCGGGACGCCATGATGCCGGTCAGGAGGGCACCGTTGGCGACGGCGACGAGCGCGATCGCGCTGAAGAGGCGGACGGGGACGCCTCCCGCCTCCTTGACGACCTCCAGCAGCGGGCCGCTGGAGGCGACGAGCCGGCCGGTCGGTACCGCCGCGGAGGCGGCGACGCCCACCAGGACGTAGACCGCCCCGGCGGTGGCCAGGGCGCCGAACAGGGCCCGCGGGTACGAGCGGCGCGGGTTCCGGGTCTCCTCGGCGACGTTCACGGAGGTCTCGAACCCCACGAACGAGTAGTAGGCCAGCACCGAGCCGCTGAGGAGGGCGGTCGCGGCGCCCTCGTCCGCGGTGCCGAGCCGGGTCAGCCGTCCGGGGTCGCCGTCGCCGCGCAGCAGCAGCCAGGCGCCGAGGACCACGATGAGCACCAGTCCGCCCACCTCGATGACGGTGGCGACGGCGTTCGCCCGGGTGGACTCCTTGATGCCGCGCGCGTTGAGCAGGGCGAGCAGGGCGAGGAAGACCACGGCGACGAGGCCCACGGGCAGGGACACGAAGGCCGACAGGTAGTCACCGGCGAAACCGCGGGCCAGGGCGGCGACGGAGACGATGCCGGCGGCGAGCATGCAGAAGCCGGCCAGGAAGCCGGCGAACGGGCCGAACGCCCGCGTGGCGTAATGGGAGGCGCCGCCCGCCCGGGGATACTTCGTGGCCAGCTCGGCGTACGAGGCCGCGGTCAGCATCGCCAGGACGAGGGCGACGAGCAGCGGTGCCCACACCGCTCCGCCCACGTCGGCGGCGATCTGGCCGACCAGCACGTACACACCGGCGCCCAGGACGTCCCCGAGGATGAAGAAGTACAGCAGGGGCGTGGTGAGGGCCTGCTTGAGGACCGGACCGCCAGGGGCGGTCTCCGGTGCCTGTTCTCTCGCTATCGACATGTCGGTCCGTGTCCCCGCCGGCACGCGAACCACGCCTGTCTCCTGCGGACGGCGCGAACCGGGTCCGCGCGGGACGCGGGTTCGCGGGCGGCGGGGGCCGCGCCCCTCCCGAGCCGCGTGTGTCTGCGACCGGCGCGGGCCGTGCCTCTCCCGCAGGCGCGAGTTCAGTCCGGCGCGGGCGGCGCCGCGGTGCTCTGGCGCACCACCAGATGCGTGGCCAGTTCGATGCGCAGGGCGGCCTTGCGGGGATCCACGGGCCGCAGGAGCATCCGGGCCGCCTCCTCGGCCATGCGCCGCAGCGGCTGCTGCACGGTGGTGAGCGGCGGACTCGACCACCGGGCCGGCGGTACGTCGTCGTACCCCACCACCGACAGTTCCCGCGGCACGCTCAGGCCCAGCACCCGGGCCGCCTCCAGGACGCCCAGCGCCTGGAGGTCGCTCCCGGCGAAGATCGCCGTGGGCCGGTCCGGGCGGCGCAGCAGCTCCAGGGCGTGCTCGTAACCGCCCTGGACGTGGAAGTCGCCGTAGCGCACCAGCCGCGGGTCCGGTTCCAGGCCCGCCATCGCCAGTGCGGAGCGGTACCCGTCCAGCCGGGCCAGCGAGCACATCAGGTCCTCGGGGCCGGTGATGATGGCGACGCGTTCGTGTCCCTGGTCGGTGAGGTGGCGGGTGGCGGCCAGCCCGCCCGCCCAGTTGGCCGAACCGACGGACGGTACGTCCGGATCGGGATCGCCCGCCGGGTCCACGATGACGAACGGGATGGCCCGGGACCGCAGCCGCCTCTTCACGGCCTCCGGCACGGTGGAGAAGACCAGCAGCACCCCCAGGGGCCGGCGGCGCAGGACTCCCTCGATCCACTCGGGTCCGGGCGCCTGCCGTGTCCCGCTCTCGGTGAGCGCGACGGTGGCGCCGCTGCGCTGGGCGACGTTCTCCACGCCCCGGATCAGCTCCATCGCCCAGACGCTCTCCAGTTCGTGGAAGACGATCTCGATGAGCGGGGCCGGGGGCGGTCCCGGGGTGCGCCGGCGGTAGCCGTGGGCCTCCAGCAGGCGCTCGACCTTGTCCCGCGTGGCCGGGGACACATCCGAACGACCGTTGAGGACTTTCGAAACTGTCGGAAGGGAGACGCCGGCCTCTGCGGCCACGGCTGCCAGGGTCACTCTGCGGCCGACCTCGTCTTCTGCGCCCATGGCCGCAGCATAGGGCATGGCGTCCGATAACGGTTTGGCCGCGTGCGTGCACGACCGTTGACCATTTCTTCGGTCTGCTCCTACTGTCCAGCCGCAGGACTTTCGGCTTTACTGTCGAAACTTTCGGAAGGCGGATGACCATGCGTACACGGATGCCCCGGGTGCTCGCCTGCGGCGCGACGCTCGCCCTGGCGGCGAGCCTCGCCGCCTGCGGGAACAGCGGGGGAGGTTCCTCGGACGACGGCAGGATCCACGTGCTGGTCTACGGGGACGCCAGCAACAAGGTCGAGAAGCGGATCGTCGACACTTTCAACCGGACGTCCGACGTCAAGGCCGTCCTGGACACCATCCCCGGCGCCGACTACCAGCAGAAGCTCCAGACGATCATCAACACGCCGCAGGCGCCGGACGTCTTCTTCAACTGGGGCGGCGGCAGCATCCAGCCCTTCGTGAAGGCCGGGCTGCTGATGCCGCTGGACGACTTCGTGAAGAAGGACCCGAACCTGGACGACAAGTTCCTGCCCGCCGTCTACAACAGCGCCGTCATCGACGGCAAGCCCTACGGCATCCCGATGCGCGGCACCCAGCCGGTCCTGCTGTTCCACAACAAGGACGTCCTCGGCAAGGCGGGCGTGGACCGGCCCACGACCTGGCACCAGCTGGTCGACGCCGTCAAGAAGCTCAAGTCCCAGGGCACCACCCCCATCGCGCTCGGCGGCGGCGACCAGTGGCCGACGCTGATGTGGTTCGAGTACGTCTACGACCGCGTCGCCGGCCCGAAGCTGTTCCAGAAGGCCCTGGACGGGGACAAGGACGCCTGGGCGAGCGCGGACAGCCGCAAGGCGCTCGGCATGCTCCGGGAGCTGGTCGACGCCGGCGCCTTCGGCAAGAACTACGACTCCGTGAAGTACACCAACGGCGCCTCGCCCGCGCTGGTGGCCCAGGGCAAGGCCGGCTTCGAGCTGATGGGCTCCTGGTACTACGCGCAACAGCAGCAGGACGCCAAGGACTTCGCCGCCAAGGGCCTGGGCTACAGCTCGTTCCCGGCCGTCCCCGGCGGCAAGGGCGACCCGTCCGACGTCGTCGGCAACACCAACAACTTCTACTCGGTGCTGAAGAAGACCAAGCACCCCGAGGCGGTCGCCCGGTTCCTGAAGCTGATGTACTCCGACCAGTTCGTCAAGGCCCAGCTGGCCATCGGCAACCTGCCGACCACCACGAACACGCCGCACTTCCTCGGTACGTCGGCCAGCCCCGCCTACTCCCGCTTCCAGTACGGCCTCGTCGCCAAGGCGAAGTCCTTCCAGCTGTCCTGGGACCAGGCCTTCCCGCCGTCGGCCATGACGCCCATCCACCAGGCCGTCCAGCAGTTCTTCGACGGGCAGCTCGACACCGACGGCTTCATCAAGGCCATGCAGGCCCTCCCGGCCGAGTGAACCGCTCATGACGACACAGACCACGAGCGCCCCGCCCGCCGCCACGGCCCCGGGCAAGGCCCGGCGGGGGAGGGCCCGGCGGCCGGCGGAAGCCTTCTGCACCGCCCAGGGCACGCGCCCCGGCTTCCTCTGGGCCCTGCCCGCCACCCTGTTCTTCGCCCTCTTCGCCATCGTGCCGCTGATCATGGTGGCGGTGCTGTCCTTCATGAGCTGGAACGGCCTGGGGTCACCGCGGTTCGTCGGGACGGACAACTGGCAGCGCATCCTCGACGACCCCGTGATGATCAAAAGCGTCTGGCTCACCCTGCTGCTCACCGCCCTGGGCGTGGCCCTCCAGACCCCGCTGAGCATCGTGCTCGGCGTCTGGGCCGCCGGACACCGGCGCAACCGCGCCGTCCTCTCGGCGATCTACTTCGTCCCGCTGCTGCTGTCCTCCACCGCCGTGTCGGTGCTCTGGCGGGCGCTGCTCGACCCGAACTTCGGCATCCCCGCGCGGCTGACCTGGCTGTTCGGCGACGGCAACCTGTTCGGTGAGCAGACCTCGGCCATCGGCGTGCTGGCCTTCGTCAGCACCTGGCAGTTCACCCCGTTCCACACGCTGATCTACCAGGGCGCCGCCCGTGCCGTCCCGCAGGTGCTGTACCAGGCGGCGGCGATCGACGGCGCGGGGCGCTACCGCCGGTTCTTCCACATCACCCTGCCGCAGCTGCGCACCTCGGTGATCACCTCGATGATCCTGATGATCGTCGGCGGGCTCACCACCTTCGAGACCGTGCTGATCCTCACCCAGGGCGGACCGGGCACCGACACCACGATCAGCGCCTACTACATGTACCAGAAGGCCTTCAAGGGCTTCGACTTCGGCGCCGGCTCGGCCATCGCCCTCTGCCTGGTCGTCGCCGCCACGGTCGTCTCGCTGATCGTCGTCCGCGTCTCCGGCTACGACAGGATGCGCAGCTCCATGGAGGGGGTGTCATGAGGCAGCGCCCCAACTACCCGGCCGGCGCCGGCTCGCTCGTCTGGCTCGTCCTGGTGGGCCTGCCGCTGTACGTGATGCTCGCCGCGACCCTGCGCACCCGCGAGGACTACGCGAAGAACGGACCCCTGTCCTTCCCCCGCGACCTCACCCTGGACAACTACACCGGGGCCTTCGACTCGGGCTTCGGCCGGTACTTCCTCAACACCGTCGTCGTCACCGTCTGCGTCGTCGGCGTGGTGCTGCTGCTCGTACCTCCCCTGGCCTACGCGATCGTCCGCAGCCGGGGCCGGGTCACCTCGCAGATCTTCCGGTTGTTCCTGCTGGGCCTCGCCATCCCCGCCCAGGCCGTCATCGTCCCGATGTTCTACCTGATCAGCGAGGCGGGCCTGTACGACAACCTGCTCGGCATCATCCTGCCCACCGCCGCGTTCTGCCTGCCGATGTCGGCCCTCATCCTCAGCGGCGCCATGCGCGACATCAGCCCCGAGCTGTTCGAGGCCATGACGATGGACGGGGCGAGCCCGCGGCGGATGTTCTTCCAGCTCGTCGTACCGCTCTCGCGCGGCGGCCTCTCCACGATCGTGGTGTTCTCCGCGCTCCAGGCCTGGAACGGCTTCCTGTTCCCGCTCGTCCTGACCCAGTCCGACTCCACCAAGGTGATCACGCTGGGCCTGTACAACTTCCAGACCGAACACGGCATCGACATCCCCGGTCTGCTGGGCGCCGTGACGCTCTCCATGGTGCCCGTCCTGCTCGTCTACCTGTTCGCCCGCCGGGCCCTCGTCCAGGGCCTGATGGGCATGGGAGGAAAGTGACCGCCAACGTGGCCGTAGAGACCACCCCCGAAGTCCCCCTCTGGAACGACCCGGCCCAGGACACCGGCACCCGGGTGTCCGCGCTGATCGGCGCGATGACCGTCGAGGAGAAGATCGCCCAGCTGTACGGCGTGTGGGTCGGCGCGTCCGACGAGGGCGCCGAAGTCGCCCCGCACCAGCACGACATGGAGGACGCGGTCGACCTCGGCGCCCTCCTGCCGGCCGGCCTGGGACAGCTCACCCGCCCCTTCGGCACGGCACCCGTCGACCCCGCGCTCGGCGCGCTCTCCCTGCTGCGCACCCAGAAGCGGATCATGGCCGCGAACCGCTTCGGCATCCCCGCCCTGGCGCACGAGGAATGCCTGGCCGGGTTCGCCACCTGGGGCGCCACCGCCTACCCCGTCCCGCTGTCCTGGGGCGCCACCTTCGACCCCGGCCTGATCCGCCGGATGGCCGCCGCCATCGGCCGCGACATGCGGTCCGTCGGCGTCCACCAGGGTCTCGCGCCCGTCCTGGACGTGGTCCGCGACGCCCGCTGGGGCCGCGTGGAGGAGACCATCGGCGAGGACCCGTACCTCGTCGGCAGCATCGGCACCGCCTACGTCCAGGGGCTGCGGTCCGCCGGGGTCGTCGCCACCCTGAAGCACTTCGCCGGGTACTCCGCCTCCCGTGCCGGCCGCAACCTCGCGCCCGTCGGCATGGGCCCGCGCGAGCGGGCGGACATCGTCCTGCCCCCCTTCGAGATGGCCGTGCGCGAGGGCGGCGCCGACTCCGTGATGCACGCCTACACCGACACCGACGGAGTGCCCTCCGCGGCCGACGAGGACCTCCTGACCGGGCTGCTGCGCGACACCTGGGGCTTCGACGGCACGGTCGTCGCCGACTACTTCGGCATCGCCTTCCTCAAGACCCTGCACGGCGTCGCCGGCGACTGGGCGGAGGCCGCGGGGGCGGCCCTGCGGGCGGGCGTCGACGTGGAACTGCCCACCGTCAAGACGTTCGGCGCGCCCCTCGCCGAAGCCGTCGCCGCGGGCCGGGTCCCGGAGTCGCTGATCGACCGCGCCCTGCACCGGGTGCTCACCCAGAAGGCCCGGCTGGGCCTGCTCGACGCCGGCTGGGACCCGGTCCCGGCCGCCCTGCGGGGCGGCGATCTGGACGACCCGGACGCCCTGCGCGGCAGCGTCGGCCTGGACACCGCCGAGAACCGGGAACTGGCCCGCACCGTCGCTGAGGAGGCCGTCGTCCTGCTGGCCAACGACGGCACCCTGCCCCTGGACCGGCCCCGCCGTATCGCCCTGATCGGCCCCAACGCCGCCGAACCCACTGCCGTACTGGGCTGCTACTCCTTCCCCCAGCACGTCGGCGTGCACCATCCGGGAACACCGGCCGGCATCGGCCTGCCCACCCTGGAGGACGCCCTCCGGCGCGAGTTCCCCGACACCGAGATCACCCTGGCCCGCGGCACGGGCGTCGACGACGGCGACGTCTCCGGCATCGCCGAGGCCGTCGGTACCGCGCGCGGGGCCGACGTCGTCGTCGTGGCGCTCGGTGACCGCGCGGGCCTGTTCGGCCGGGGCACCAGCGGTGAGGGCTGCGACGCCGAGTCACTGGCCCTGCCCGGCGCTCAGCAGCACCTGCTCGACGCCCTGCTGGACAGCGGCACGCCGGTGGTGGCGGTCCTGCTCGCCGGCCGGCCCTACGCGCTCGGCCGCGCCGCGGACGAGGCCGCCGCGCTCGTGCAGTCCTTCTTCCCCGGCGCCGAGGGCACCACCGCCCTCGCCGGTGTCCTCAGCGGCCGGACCGGCCCCTCGGGGCGGCTGCCGGTCAGCGTGCCCCGCGGTACGGGCGGCCAGACCGCCACCTACCTCGGCGCCCGGCTCGCCCAGGCCGGCGACGTCTCCAGCATCGACCCCACCCCCGCCTTCGCGTTCGGGCACGGCCTGGCCTACACGACCTTCGGCTGGGAGGGCCTGACGGTCGAGCGGGCGGAGGCGGACACCGGCGGCGAGTTCGCCCTCGCCCTCACGGTGCGCAACACGGGGGAGCGGCACGGCACCGAGACCGTCCAGCTCTACCTGCACGACCCGGTCGCCTCCGTCGTCCAGCCGGTGCAGCGGCTCATCGGGTACACCCGGGTCCCGCTCGCCCCGGGCGAGGCCCGCCGCCTGCGCGTGACCGTACCGGCGGACCTGGCCTCCTTCACCGGCCGTGACGGGCGCCGGGTGGTCGAACCGGGCGAGCTGCACCTGCGTCTGGCGGCGTCCAGCAGCGACGTCCGGCTGACGGCGACGGTCGCCCTGACCGGCGTGGCACGCCACGTGGACCACCGCCGCCGGTTCCACGCGCACTTCGTGCAGGAGACGGCAGGACGGCCGGAACCGGAGCCGCACCCCGCCGTCTGACCGCCGGCGCGCCGTGGCCCGTCCCCCCGACGGGGAAGCGGGCCGCGGCGCGGTCCGTCAGCCGCGCTCGACGGTGACGGTCACCCGGCTGCCCGGTACGGCCCGCACCCACGCCCGGCCGGCCGTGCCGTGCCCGACGGCCGCGCCGCCGCCGGCCGTGATCCGCCAGGTGCCCGGCGGCAGGGACAGCGCGGTCAGCCGGGAACCGCGGCGTGCCGCGCGGTAGGAGAGCCGGTACACGCCCCGCCCGGCGTCGTACACGGCGGAGCGGACCGTGCCCGCGACGGCCTCCGCGTACGGCTCGGCGGTCAGCTCCTTGTGGGCGCGGAAGGCGCCGGTGCCGTCGACCGCGCAGTACCCGCCGCCGTAGCACCACTCATAACCCGCCCAGCCGGAGGTGTAACGGCCCAGGGAGGCCATCGCGTCCCGGTAGAACCGGCCCATGTTCGGCAGGGTGCTGTCGGGCGGCCCCCACTCGCCGACCACGACCGGGACCCCGTACCGCTCCGGGTAGACGGTGACGGCCCGCTCGTACGCCTCGATCCAGCCGGCGCCGGGGTCGTAGTCGGAGCCCGCCTCCATGGCGGTGTCGTAGAAGTGCGGCGCGTACACGACCCGGGGGTCCTCGACACGGCCGAGGCCGGTCGGTACGCCCTCGCCCACGACCGGGGTGGGCTCGACGAACAGCCAGGAGCGCCGGTCGGCCGAACGGACCGCGTCGGCCAGCCGGTTGTACATCGGCGTGAGCTGCTCGCGCTCGATGCGGCCCGCCGCCGTCACCGGATCCTCCCCCGGACGCGCTTCGCCCATCGGCTCGTTCAGGAGGTCGTAGCCGAGTACGGCCGGATGGCGGGCGAAGCGGACGGCGAGGGTCCGCCACATCCCGGCCTGGGCCCGGCGCAGGTCGGCGTCCTCGTAGAGATGGGTGAAGGCGCGCTGCACGGCGGGCTCGAAGTACTCGGCGAACCAGTCGTCCGGATGCGGCGTGAAGGGCAGTCCGTCGGTCCTGGTCGCCCACTCGGGGATGCCGCGGTGGCCGAAGGCGGGCCCGAAGACGTCCTGGTGGGCGTCGAGCACGACCTTCACGCCGTGGCGTTCGGCCCAGTCCAGGATCCGTCCGATCCTGCGCAGGTAGCCGCGGCTGTACTGTCCCGGTCTCGGCTCCAGGTCGTCCCAGAAGACCAGCAGCCGGGCGAAGCCGAAGCCCTGGGCGCGCAGGTCGCGCAGGTGCCGTTCGGTGATGCCGGTCAGCGCCTGGCCGCCGCGGTGCGCCTTGTCCTCGAGGTTCCAGCCGCGCAGGGTGAGGACCCGCCCCTGCCGGTCGGTGAGCGGGGGTATGCCCCGCCCGGGGTCCCCGACGGTGGCGGTGGCGGCGGCGTGAGCGGTGGTGGGGGCGGTGGCGGGGGCAAGCAGCGCGGCGACGGCCGCGCCCGCCGTCAGAATCGCTCGCAGCACAGGAGACCTCCGGGCCGGCGGTGTTCGTCGTGCCGCGCATCCCACCAGCAGTCGCGGCGCTTCTCAAGGGGCCCGGTGCCATCCGGCGTCTTCTGCTGTGTACTGGGTGCCGGGCCCGGCACGCCCCGACGGGGCCGTTATTTGTCCTTACATTCTGACCTGCTCGTGCAAGTATGTCTTAACAAAGTATTGACAGTGGGCCCGGCAGAGGCTTGTATCCCGTCCCAACGCAACAGCGTCCGTTCCCCCGTCGCACGCACAGTGAGGTGCAGGCAAGATGGACCGCTCTTCTCGCTCCCGCTCCCGCAGAGCGGCCCCCCTCGTGGCCGTGGCCGCGGCGGCGGCGCTCACCCTCGCCGGCTGCTCCAGCGGCTCCGGCGGCAAGAAGGCCGAGGAGGGAGCGGCGAACGCCTCCGCGGGCCGGGCCGACACGCCCCGGATGACCGTCGCGCTGGTCACCCACCAGGCGCCCGGAGACACCTTCTGGGACACCGTCCGCAAGGGCGCGCAGGCCGCGGCGGCCAAGGACAACGTCAAGCTCGTCTACTCCGCCGACCCGAACGCCGGCAACCAGGCCGGCCTGGTGCAGAACGCCGTGGACCAGAAGGTCGACGGCATCGCGGTCACCCTGGCCAAGCCGGACGCCATGAAGGCCGTGCTCGGCAAGGCCGAACAGGCCGGCATCCCGGTGGTGGGCCTGAACTCCGGTCTGAGCGACTGGAAGAAGCTCGGCCTGGTCGAGTTCTTCGGGCAGGACGAGGGCGTGGCGGGCGAGGCGTTCGGCGACAAGCTCGACACCACCCCCGCCAAGAAGATCGTCTGCGTGATCCAGGAACAGGGCAACGTCGGCCTCACCCAGCGCTGCGACGGCGTGAAGAAGACGTTCAAGGGCACCACCGAGACCCTGTACGTGAACGGCACCGACATGCCGTCCGTGAAGTCGACCATCACGGCGAAGCTGAAGCAGGACGACTCCATCGACACCGTCGTCACCCTCGGCGCCCCCATCGCCCTCACCGCGACCCAGTCCGTGGTCGACGCGGGCAGCAAGGCGAAGGTGGCCACGTTCGACCTCAACAACCAGCTGGTCAAGGCCGTCCGGAACGGCAGCATCGAGTTCGCCGTCGACCAGCAGCCCTACCTCCAGGGCTACCTGGCGGTCGACTCCCTGTGGCTCTACAAGAACAACGGCAACTACAGCGGCGGCGGAGTGCAGCCGGTGCTCACCGGCCCGGCCTTCGTCGACAAGGGCAACGTCGACAAGGTCGCCGAGTTCGCCGCGAAGGGCACCCGGTGATGAGTATGGCCCAGCAGGCTGAGCCGGCGGTGGGCACGCCGCCGGCGTCCGGACCCCGGCGGACCGACGGCCGCACCACCCGGCGCCCGCTTCCGCTCCGGCTGCTCGCCCGGCCCGAAGTGGGCGTCTTCCTCGGCGCCGCGGCCGTCCTGGTCTTCTTCCTGATCGCCGCGCCGCCGGTGCGCGACGGCAGCTCGATGGCGAACATCCTCTACCAGTCGTCGACCATCGGGATCATGGCGCTCCCGGTGGCCCTGCTGATGATCGGCGGCGAGTTCGACCTTTCCTCGGGCGTCGCGGTGATCTCCTCGGCGCTCACCGCGAGCATGCTCAGCTACCAGCTCACCCTGAACGTGTGGACCGGCGTGATCGTCGCCCTGGCCGTGTCCCTCGCGATCGGCGCCCTCAACGGCTGGATGGTCGTCAGGACCGGACTGCCCAGCTTCCTGATCACCCTCGGCACCTTCCTGATCCTCCAGGGCGCCAACCTGGCCGTGACCAAGCTGGTCACCGGGAACGTCGCCACCGACGACGTCAGCGACATGGACGGTTTCGGCCAGGCCAGAAAGGTCTTCGCGTCCTCCTTCGACGTCGGCGGGGTGCAGGTGAAGACCACCGTGGTCTGGTGGCTGGTCTTCGCGGCCCTCGCCACCTGGGTGCTGCTGCGCACCAGGTACGGCAACTGGATCTTCGCGGTCGGCGGCGACAAGGAGAGCGCCCGCGCCGTCGGCGTCCCCGTCACCTTCACCAAGATCAGCCTGTTCATGCTGGTCGGCTTCGGCGCCTGGTTCGTCGGCATGCACAACCTGTTCTCGTTCAACACCGTGCAGTCCGGCGAGGGCGTCGGCCAGGAGCTGATCTACATCGCCGCGGCCGTCATCGGCGGCTGTCTGCTCACCGGCGGCTACGGCTCCGCGATCGGCCCGGTCTTCGGTGCCTTCATGTTCGGCATGGTGCAGCAGGGCATCGTCTACGCCGGCTGGAACCCGGACTGGTTCAAGGCGTTCCTCGGCGTGATGCTGCTCGGCGCCGTCCTGATCAATCTGTGGGTCCAGCGCACGGCGACCCGGAGGTGACCCATGACTGACAACGGAACCGCACCCCACGGCACCGCCCGCCAGGACGGCGCACCCGCACCGGACGGCCCCCTGGTCGAACTGCGCGGCGCCGGCAAGTCCTACGGCAACATCCGCGCCCTGCACGGCGTCGACCTCCGGGTCCACGCCGGCCGGGTCACCTGCGTGCTCGGCGACAACGGCGCCGGCAAGTCCACCCTCATCAAGATCATTTCTGGGCTGCACCGGCACACCGAGGGCGAGTTCCTCGTCGACGGGCAGCCGGTGCGCTTCAGCACCCCGCGCGAGGCCCTGGACAAAGGCATCGCCACCGTCTACCAGGACCTGGCCACCGTTCCCCTCATGCCCGTGTGGCGGAACTTCTTCCTCGGCTCCGAGCTGACCCGGGGTCCCTGGCCCGTCCGCCGTCTCGACATCAGCCGGATGAAACGGACCGCCGACGAGGAACTGCGCCGGATGGGCATCGCCCTGGACGACCTGGAACAGCCCATCGGCACCCTCTCCGGCGGCCAGCGGCAGAGCGTGGCGATCGCCCGCGCCGTCCACTTCGGCGCCCGCGTCCTCATCCTGGACGAGCCGACGGCCGCCCTCGGCGTCAAGCAGTCCGGGGTGGTCCTGAAGTACATCGCCGCCGCCCGCGACCGCGGCCTCGGCGTCATCTTCATCACCCACAACCCCCACCACGCCTACATGGTCGGCGACCACTTCAGCGTCCTGCGCCTCGGCACCCTCGAACTGTCCGCCGAACGCGACGAGGTCACCCTGGAACAGCTGACCAACCACATGTCCGGCGGCGCCGAACTCGCCGCGCTCAAGCACGAACTGGCCCAGGTGCGCGGCGTCGACGTGGCGGAGCTGCCCGAGGACGGCGGTCCCGGCGCACCCGTGACGACCTCCCCGGAAGGAACCCCCTGACATGGACCGTCCCACCCCGCTGGACCGCATCCGGGTCGGCTCCGCCCCCGACTCCTGGGGCGTCTGGTTCCCCGACGACCCCCGGCAGGTGCCCTGGGAACGCTTCCTCGACGAGGTCGGCGAGGCCGGCTACGAGTGGATCGAACTCGGCCCCTACGGCTACCTCCCCACCGATCCGGCACGGCTGACGGAGGAAGTGGCCAGGCGGAACCTGAAGGTCTCCGCGGGCACGGTCTTCACCGGCCTGCACCGCGGCCCGGCCGTCTGGGAGGAGACCTGGGCCCACGTCAGCCAGGTCGCCGCGCTCACCGGGGCGATGGGCGCCCGGCACCTGGTGGTGATCCCCTCCTTCTGGCGGGACGACAGGACCGCCGAGATCCTGGAACCCCCCGAGCTGACCGCCGAGCAGTGGGCGCACCTGACCAAGGGCATGGAACGGCTCGGCCACGAGGTCAGGGAGGCGTACGGCCTGGAACTCGTCGTCCACCCGCACGCCGACACCCACATCGACACCGAGGCCCACGTCGAACGCTTCCTGGACTCCACCGACGGCGAACTGGTCAACCTCTGCCTGGACACCGGGCACTACGCCTACTGCGGCGGCGACAGCGTCAGGCTCATCGAGACCTACGGCGAGCGCATCGGCTACCTGCACCTCAAACAGGTCGACCCGGACGTCCTCGCCCAGGTGGTCGCCGACGGGGTGCCGTTCGGGCCGGCCGTGCGGCGCGGCGTGATGTGCGAACCGCCGTCCGGCGTGCCCGAGCTGGGCCCGGTGCTGGAGGCCGCGCAGAAGCTGGGCGTGGACCTGTTCGCGATCGTCGAGCAGGACATGTACCCGTGCGAGCCGGACGCGCCGCTGCCGATCGCGGTGCGCACCCGGCGTTTCCTGCGGTCCTGCGGGGCCTGAGGAAGGTGACGGACACCGAAGGAACCGGCCTAGGCCGGTTCCTTCGGTGTCCCAGGGGATTCGGCGCGGGCGCGGCCGGGAACCAACCGGGGCACGCGGGCGTTGTGCAGGAGACGGGGGACGCCCGCGCCGACGGGAGGACGAGATGACACACCGTACGGAACCTCGCACGACGCCCCAGGACGCCGCCGACGCCGCCGACCCGGCCGCCCTGCGCCGCGACCGCTTCGGCGCGTTGCCGGAGCGGATACGCCTGGAGGAGACGGTCGAGACGAAGCAGGCGACGACGCCGGACCCGGCGCGGGACACCTACAACCCGGACGAGTGGCTGATCCGGTACTGCGGCTGAGAAGCGGGCACGGCGCCGGGCACGCGCCCGGCGCCGCCTTCGGCTCCCGCCTGCCGGCTTCGGCTCACGCCCCGCGCACCTCCGCCGGCGTCACCGGGCGGTGCTCGCGCAGGGACAGCGTGCACGCCTCGGCGATCCAGGCCGCCTCCAGGGCGTCCTCGATGGTGCAGGGCGAGGGGCGGACACCGGCCACCACCTCGGTGAACGCACTGAGTTCGGCGCGGTAGGCGTCGGCGAAGCGGTCCATGAAGAAGTCGTGGGGGGTGCCGGAGGGGAAGGCCACCCCCGGCTCGGCCGAACGCAGCGGCAGCTTGTCGTCCAGGCCGACGGCCAGGGAGTCCGCGAAGCCGTGCAGTTCCATGCGGACGTCGTAACCACGGCCGTTGTGCCGGGAGTTGGACACGACCGCGATCGTGCCGTCGTCCAGGGTGAGCACCGCGCCGGTGGTGTCGGCGTCGCCCGCGGCCCTGATGTATTCGGCGCCCCGGTTGCCGCCCACCGCGTACACCTCGGTGACCTCGCGGCCGGTCACCCAGCGGATGATGTCGAAGTCGTGCACGGAGCAGTCCCGGAAGATCCCGCCGGACGCGGCGACATACGCGGCGGGGGGCGGCGCCGGGTCCAGGGTCGTGGACCGGACGGTGTGCAGGATGCCCAGCTCACCGGCGCGTACGGCGGCCCGCGCGGCGGCGAAGCCCGCGTCGAAACGCCGGTTGTAGCCGATCTGCACCGGCACGCCGCTGTCCCGCACGGCCTCCCGTACCGCCACACCCTCCGCGATCGTGCGGGCCACCGGCTTCTCGCAGAAGACCGGCACCCCGGCCTCGACGCCGGCCCGGATCAGCGCCGGATGGGCGTCGGTGGCCGCCGCGACGACGAGGCCGTCCACACCGGCCGCCAGCAGGGCCTCCGGCGAGTCCGCGATCCGCGCCCCGAACCGCCCGGCGGCGGCCTCGGCCGCACCCGGGAACGGGTCGGCCACGACCAGCGACTCGACGGCGTCCAGTCCGGAGAGGGTCTCGGCATGGAAGGCGCCGATGCGGCCGAGGCCGAGAATTCCGATACGCATGTGCACTCTTTCGGTCACAGGAGCGGAGCGGTCCTGTCATTCTTGTCAGCACAAACCCCTCGAACAACCAGCAGGCAGCCGTCAAAAACCCCTCAAGGAGCCGGGCCATGGGCCATCCGTTCCCCCTGCGCGAGATCGCGCGGCAGGCGGGCCTGAGCGAGGCCACCGTGGACCGGGTGCTGAACGGCAGGGGAGGGGTGCGCGAGAGCACCGCGCAGGAGGTGCGCCGGGCCATCGCGGACCTCGACCGCCAGCGCACCCAGGTACGGCTGGTCGGCCGCACGTTCATGGTCGACATCGTGGCGCAGGCGCCCGAGCGGTTCACCGCCGCCGTACGCGCCGCCCTGGAGGCCGAACTGCCGGCGCTGCACCCGGCCGTGGTCCGCTCCCGTTTCCACTTCAGCGAGACCGGGCCGGCCGGGGAGCAGGCCGGGACCCTGGACCGGATCGCCCGGCGCGGCTCCCAGGGCGTGATCCTCAAGGCGCCGGACGTCCCCGAGATCACGGCGGCCGTCGGCCGGCTCACCGCCGCCGGCATCCCGGTCGTCACCCTGGTCACCGACCTGCCCGCCAGCGGCCGTCTGGCCTACGTCGGCATCGACAACCGGGCCGCCGGCGCGACCGCCGCCTATCTGACCGGCCAGTGGCTCGGCGACCGGCCCGCCAACGTCCTCACCAGCCTCAGCAGCGGCTTCTTCCGCAACGAGGAGGAGCGCGAGATGGGCTTCCGCGGCGTCATGCGGGCCCGGCACCCGGAGCGGACGCTGGTGGAGATCACCGAGGGCCAGGGGCTCGACGCCACGCAGTACGACCTCGTGCGCGCCGCCCTGGAACGCGACCCGGAGATCCGGGCGGTGTACTCGATCGGCGGCGGCAACGACGCCACCCTGCGGGCCTTCGCCGATCTCGGCCGGGACTGCGCCGTGTTCGTCGCGCACGACCTCGACCACGACAACACCCGCCTGCTGCGCGAGCACCGCCTGTCCGCCGTGCTCCACCACGACCTGCGACACGACATGCGCGAGGCCTGCCACGAGGTGATGCGTTTCCACGGCGCGCTGCCGCCCGCGGCCCCGCTGCTGCCGTCCGCGATCCAGGTCGTCACGCCGTACAACATGCCCGCGCGGACGGCCGGGTGACGGGGGCCGGCCGGTACCGAGTCGGGAAGCCCGAGGGCGGGCGGTTCTCCGGCGCGCTCAGCCGCCGTCGACGTCCACCCACGAGCCGAGCCGGGCCGACCGCGTCATCGCGTCCAGCACGGTCGCGCTGTGCACGGCGTCCCCGACGGTGGCCCCGTACGGCGTGCCCTCGGCGATGGAGCGGACGAAGCGGTGCGCCTCGATCACCTTCAGGTCGTCGTAGCCCATCGCGTTGCCCGCGCCGGGCTGGAACGCGGCGAACTCGCCGTGGCCCGGGCCCACGTACACGGTGCTGACCGGCTGGTCCTGGTACGTCGTCCCCCGGCTCACGCCCAGTTCGTTCATCCGCCGGAAGTCCCAGAACACCGCCCCCCGGGTGCCGTGCACCTCGAAGCCGTAGGTGTTCTGCTCGCCGACCGAGACCCGGCAGGCCTCCAGCACCCCGCGGGCGCCCGAGACGAAGCGCAGCAGACAGCTGACGTAGTCCTCGTTCTCGACGGGGCCCGGTGCGCCGCCGGAGGCCACGGCGTGACCGGCCGTCGCCCCGGCCGGCCGGGCCCGCTCCGGCACGAAGACCGCCGTGTCGGCGGTCAGCGAGGCGATGTCGCCGAGCAGGAACCGGGCCAGGTCGGTGCCGTGCGAGGCCAGGTCGCCGAGCACCCCGTTGCCGCCGCGTGCGCGCTCGTACCGCCAGGTCAGGGCGGAGTCCGGGTGGGCGGCGTAGTCGCTGAACAGCCGGATGCGGGCGTGGGTGACCGCGCCGATCCCGCCGGAGACGATCAGCTCGCGGGCAGCCTCGACGGCGGGCGCGTTGCGGTAGTTGAAGCCGACCGTGCCCTGGACGCCGGCCCGGGCGACGGCGTCGGCGACCGCGCGGGCGTCCCCGGCGGTCAGGCCCACCGGTTTCTCGATCCACAGGTGCTTGCCGGCCTCGGCCATCGCCACGCCGATCTCGCGGTGCAGGAAGTTCGGTGCGGTGACGCTGACGGCCCGCACCCGCGGATCGGCCGCCACCTCGCGCCAGTCGCGGGTCGCCGACGCGAACCCGAACCGCTCGGCGGCCTCCTCGGCCCGGCCCGGCACCTCCTCGGCGACCGTCACCAGCCGGGGGCGCAGCGGGAGCCGCGGATAGTGGTGGGGGAGCCGGGCGTACGCCTGGGTGTGCACCCGGCCCATCCAGCCGAACCCGATGACGGCGACACCCAGCGCATCCACCATGACAGCCTCTCCCTGACCCGCGGGACCGGTCCACCTCTGTCCGGGCCACCTTTGTCCGGACATAGGTAGCGTGTCAACCCTCCGACAGGTGCCGGTGACCGGCGCGCTCAGAGACTGATCGCGTAGGCCTTGCGGAGGGTCTCGTGCACGGTCCACGTCGTCCGGTCACCCGCGCGCAGCACCGCCATGTCGCCGGGCCCCACCGTCAGCACCGGTCCGTCCTCGACCTCGATCGTCGCCGAGCCGCTGATCACCACGAACAGCTCGTCCGCCTCCGTGTCGGTGACCACGCCCGGCGTGATCTGCCAGATGCCGCGGATCTGCCGGCCGTCCGGTGACTCCCAGACCACCTTTCCGGTCACCTCCGGCTGCCCGGAGACGATCTGCTCCGGGTCGAGCGGCTCGGGTGCGAGGTCGGCGTCGGGGATGTGGAGCGCGAAGCTGTGCGTCATGCGGCCGACCCTAGCCCGCGCGCGGGTCGTGCCGCCGTCGACAGTGTGTGGGGCATCGGGCCTGATGAGGGGACACTTCGTCGCCCGGTGCGGTGGCGGGCGGGAGGGACGCGGGTGAACGTGGAGTGCATGTCCGACGACTCCCCGGCGGCCGGCACGCCGCCGCCCCGGCACCACGACGCCCGCGAGGCCATCCTGTTCGGCGGGGTGTACGGCGCCGTCCTCGCCAGCTCGATGGTCGCCGCGCTCACCCAGTACGGGCACACGTCCGCCGGGGTCCGCGGCTACGACGCCGCATGGGTGGTGGTGACCGCGCTCGCCTCCGCCCTCGCCCACGGCTACGCCCACTACGTCGCCGAGCGGGGCCCGCACCGCCGCCGGGACGTACTGCTCGCCGTGCGCGACGAATGGCCGCTCGTCGCGGCGGTGCTGCCCACGGCCTTCCTGCTGGCAGGCGCCTACTGGCGGTGGTGGCCGGCGAACGGTGTCGAGTACGCGGCGTTCGTCCTCAACGTCGTGCTCCTCTTCGTGCTCGGCCTCATCACCGCCCGCCGGTCGGCGCGGAGCTGGCCGGCCGCCGTCCTCACCGGACTGGTGGACGCGCTGCTCGGAATGATCGTGGTGGTGGCGAACGCGCTCATCAAATGACCGGCGCACCGGAGACGCCCGGCGGCCGGCGCGAGCGCGTCACGCGCGACCGCGCCGGTGCGGTAGGGTTGACCTGCGTGATCACGCGGAAGGCTCCGCGTGGGACCGCGACGGGACGTGGCGCAGCTTGGTAGCGCACTTGACTGGGGGTCAAGGGGTCGCAGGTTCAAATCCTGTCGTCCCGACTCGTGAGAGTCGCAGATCAGGGCCGGTTACGGAGACATCCGAAACCGGCCCTTGTCATTCCCCGGGACGGCCGGGGACCGGAGTCCGGTCGCCGGCCTTGCCCGTCCGGGTGGGGGTCCGGCGCGTCGTCCGGCAGTCGGTGACAGCGCTGGACAGCATGGGCCGAGCCGTTCCCGGCCGTCGGCACGGTCCGCGTGGCGGTGGATCCATCGGGTGCCGTGGCGAGGGGCACGAGGATGGACCGGGGCTCCTTCAGCCGCCGCAGCCTTCTTCAGGTGTCCGCCGCCGGTCCGACGACGGCCGCGGGCGCGGCCGTGTCCGCCCTCCGAGTCGACGGCGTTACGGCGCCTCGGTCACCGGCGTCCGCCCGCGCTGCCGGCGCGCCGCCATCACCGCGTAGACGATGATCCCGGCGAACAGGAACAACGCGCCCTGGTAGACCGCCGCGTAGCCGGCACCCGCCATCAGCCACACCGAGAACGCGGCGGCCACGGCGGTGACCACGGAGTCCCGGACCAGCCGCCCCCGGTCGACCGCCTCGGGACGGCCCGAGACGAGGTGGAAGATCTGCGCGGACGCGGCCAGCAGATACGGCACGGTCGCGGTGAACGTGGTGACCAGCACCAGGACCTCGAAGACCCGGCCCGAGCCCGACAGGTAGTTGTAGACGGTGAGCAGCGAGGCCAGGACGACGGTCACGCCGACCCCGACCGTGGGCACGCCCCGCCGCCGGCGCGTGAAGGCGGCCGGGAACAGGCCGTCGCGTGCCGCGGCGTACGGCGTCTGCGCGCTCAGCAGCGTCCAGCCGTTGAGGCAGCCGGTCATCGACACCAGTGCGGCGAGGGCCACGGCCGTGCCGCCCCAGCTGCCGCCGAACATCGTGTTCACGGCGTCCGAGAACGGCGCGGTGGAGGTCACCAGGCGGCCGTGCGGGACCGTACCGAACACGGACAGCGTGCCCAGCAGATATACCAGCGCGGCGCCCGCGGTGCCGATGACGGTGGCGCGCCCCACGTTGCGGCGGGCGTCCTTGACCTCGCCCGCGCTGACGGCGGCGGACTCCACGCCGAGGTAGGAGAACAGCAGCAGGGCGGCGGAGGCCGAGACCGCGCCGACCGCGCTGTGCCCGCCGGCGTTGAACGGGCCGAGCCTCGAAGGGTCGAAGAAGAACAGTCCGCCGACCGCGACGAGCAGCAGCGGCACGAACTTCAGCACCGTGGACACGAGCTGGACGGCGCCCACGTAGCGGGTGCCGGCGAAGTTGGCGAGGGCGGGCAGCCACTGGAGGGTCAGGGCGGCCAGACATGCGGTCCAGCGGTGCCCCTCGACCGGGATCAGCACGTCGAGATACCCGACGGCGGCCACGGCGAGCGCGGCGTTCGACACCCAGGTGGTGATCCAGTACGACCAGGCGGCGAGGAAGCCCGCGAAGTCGCCGAACGCCTCGCGGGCGTAGACGTACGGCCCGCCGGTGCGGGGGTCGCGGGCGGCGAGCCGGCCGAAGACCAGGGCGAGGGCGACGGCGCCGACGGTCAGCACCACGAAGGCGACCAGGCTGACCGTGCCGTACGGGGCGATGGAGGCGGGGAGCAGGAAGATGCCGCCGCCGATGATGTTGCCCATCACCAGCGCGGTGGCGACGGGCAGGCCGAACCGGCGGGCGTGCCTGCCGGACTCTCCGTGCGGGTCCTCGGCTGGGGCCGTGAGGGTCTCCGCGGGGGCCGGAGCCGACGGTGTGGCGGTCCCGGTGCTGTGCATGGGTGGTGCGCCTCTCATGGAACTGACGTTCCCGGGATCGCCGGGACGGGCCCATGGTCGGTGATGCGGCATTCCGGCGCAAAATCGCCGTTTGTTCTCCCGTGCGCCCGTCCCGGCGACGCAAAAAACACTGCGCTGTGGCCTGCCGGCCGCCAGATGTGCGGTGGCAGGAGGGACGCGGCGGGGGCCCGGCGGGGCTGACCGGGGCACGGCGGTGGGGGTGCGGCGGAACTGAGCGGGACAGGGCGGTGGGGTTCGGCGGGGATGGCGGCGGGGTGTCCGGTGGCGGAGGTGGCGGTCCGGTGGGGTGTGCGGTGGTGGCGTTCGGTGCGGGCTCGGCGGGTGCGGTGCGGGTGACCTCGGCGGGGGCCGGGTGACCTCGCCGGGGGCCGGGTGGCCGCGGTGGGGCGGGGTGGGGGTCAGTCCGTCGCTGCCCAGAGGCTGCGGACGTGCCCCAGGTGCCGGGTCATGATCGCGTGTACGGCCTTCTCGTCGCGCTCCAGCAGGGCGTCCAGCAGTTCCAGGTGTTCCTGGGCGGAGGCGAGCAGCCGGCCCGCCTCCACCAGCGCGGTCAGCCCGTACAGACGGGAGCGTTTGCGCAGGTCGGCGACGACCTCGACCAGGTGGGCGTTGCCCGCCAGGGCGAGCAGGCCGAGGTGGAAGCGGGTGTCGGCCTCGACGTAGCCGATCAGGTCGCCCGCCACCGCGGCGGTGACGATCTCCCGGGCCGCCGGGCGCAGCGCCTCCAGCGAGACGCGGTCGGCCGTGCGGGCCAGCTCCACCACGGTGGGGATCTCGACGAGGGAGCGGATGTGCGTGTACTCGTCCAGCTGTCTGTCGGAGACGGCGGTGACCCGGAAGCCCTTGTTGGGCACGGTGTCGACCAGTCCCTCCTTGGCCAGGTCCAGCATCGCCTCCCGCACCGGCGTCGCCGAGACACCGAAGCGGGTGGCGAGCGACGGCGCCGAGTACACCTCGCCGGGACGCAGCTCACCGGCGATCAGCGCGGCGCGCAGCGCGTCGGCGACCCGCTCGCGGAAGCTGCTCCGGCCGCCCAGCCGGGGAAGTGCGGGCGGCTCGGCGCCCTGCCGGTCCTGTGCCATGTCACGCATCACCCGGTGAGTCTAGAGGACGAACCCCTCCGGGAACGGGTCGGCCGGGTCCAGCAGGTACTGGGCGGTACCGGTGATCCACGCGCGGCCGGTGAAGCTGGGCAGCACGGCCGGGATCCCGGCGACCTCCGTCGTGCCCAGCAGCCGTCCCGTGAAGCGGGTGCCGATGAACGACTCGTTCACGAACTCGGTGTGCAGGGACAGTTCGCCGCGCGCGTGCAACTGCGCCATGCGCGCGCTCGTACCCGTGCCGCACGGGGAGCGGTCGAACCAGCCCGGGTGGATGACCATCGCGTGCCGGGAGTGCCGGGCCGTGGCGCCGGGCGCCAGGACGTGGACGTGGTGGCACCCGCGGATGGACGGGTCCTCGGGATGCACCGGCTCCGCCTCGGCGTTGATCGCCCGCATGAGCGACAGGCCCGCCGCCAGGATGTCGTCCTTGCGGGCGCGGTCGAAAGGCAGGCCGAACGCGTCGAGCGGGAGGATCGCGTAGAAGTTGCCGCCGTAGGCGAGGTCGTAGGTGACCGCGCGACCGTCGGGCAGGGTGATCTCGCGGTTCAGGCCGGCGGCGAACGACGGGACGTTCCGCAGGGTCACGTGTTGTGCGGCGCCGTCCGCCACCGCCACCTCGGCGACCACCACCCCCGCCGGGGTGTCGAGCCGGATGGTGGTCACCGGCTCCACCACCTCCACCATGCCCGTCTCGACCAGCACGGTCGCCACCCCGATCGTGCCGTGCCCGCACATCGGCAGATAGCCGGAGACCTCGATGTATATGACGCCCCAGTCGCAGTCCGGCCGGCTCGGCGGCTGGAGGACGGCGCCGCTCATCGCGGAGTGGCCGCGCGGCTCGTTCATCAGCAACTGCTTGAGGTGGTCGCGGTGTTCGCGGAAGTACAGCCGGCGTTCGTTCATCGTCGCACCGGGGACGGTACCGATCCCGCTGGTGATCACGCGGGTCGGCATGCCCTCGGTGTGCGAGTCGACGGCGTGCAGGACGAGCTTGCTGCGCATGGCCCCGCCCTCCTTACGCGAGGCCCGCGGCGACGGTCTTCTCGGTGGCCGCGCGGACCGCGGCCTCCTGCTCGGGCAACAGCGGGACGCGCGGCGGGCGCACCGGGCCGCCGTAGCGTCCGACGACGTCCATCGACACCTTGATCGCCTGGACGAACTCCGTTCTGGAGTCCCAGCGCAGCAGCGGGTGCAGCTGCCGGTACAGGGGGAGCGCGGTGGCGAGGTCACCGGCCACCGCGGCACGGTACAGCTCCGCCGAGGCCCGCGGCAGCGCGTTGGGGTAGCCGGCCACCCAGCCCTTGGCACCGGCCACCGCCAGTTCCAGCAGGACGTCGTCGGCACCGGCCAACAGGTCGAGATCGGGAGCGAGTTCGGCGATGCGGTAGGCGCGGCGGACGTCTCCGGAGAACTCCTTGACGGCTTGCACGAGCCCCTCGCCGTGCAGCCGGGCGAGGAGTTCGGGCACCAGGTCGACCTTGGTGTCCACCGGGTTGTTGTACGCCACCACCGGCAGGCCCGCCCGCGCCACCTCCCGGTAGTGGGCGAGGACGGACCGCTCGTCGGCGCGGTAGGCGTTGGGCGGCAGCAGCATCACCGACCCGCAGCCGGCCTCGCCCGCCTGCTCGGCCCAGCGGCGGGCCTCGGCGGAGCCGTACGCGGCGACACCGGGCATCACCCGCTCACCGCCGACCGCGGCCACGGCGGTCTCCACCACCCGCCGGCGTTCGTCGGGGGTGAGCACCTGGTACTCGCCGAGCGAGCCGTTCGGTACGACGCCGTCGCAGCCGTTGGCGACGAGCCAGGCGCAGTGCTCGGCATAGCGGTCGTGGTCGACGCGGAGGCCGGCGGTGAGCGGGAGGGCGGTGGCGACGAGGATGCCGCGCCAGGGACGCTTCGGTGCCTCGGACATGGAGGTTCTCCCCTTCGATAGGGTGTGACATAGCACTAATGGGACTTGTGTACAGCTGTGGCGCCGGCTCAGTCCGTGCCGGGTCCGGCTTCGGTTCCGGGCAGCGCGGCCAGCACGCCGAGCGGTACCGGCCGCGCGAACGGCCGGCGTCCGGCGGTCGGCGGGCAGCCGGTCAGCCCCGCCACCCCGGGCGCGCACATCCGGCCCTGGCACCAGCCCATCCCGGCCCGGGTGAGCAGCTTCACGGTGCGCAGGTCACCGGCGCCCAGCGTGCCGACGGCCTCCCGGACCTCCCCGGCGGTGACCTCCTCGCAACGGCACACCACCGTGTCGTCCGTGACCGCCTCCACCCAGCCCGCCGGCGGGGCGTACACCGCGTCGAGGGCCGTGGCGAACGCCCGCAGCCGGGTCCTGGCCCGGGCGGCGGCGGCCCAGCGGCGCGGGTCGGGGGCGGTGCCGCACAGGCGGGCGGCGGCCGAGCGGCCCGCGATGTGGCCCTCGGCGAGCGCGAGGGCCGCCCCGCCCACACCGGTCGTCTCCCCGGCCGCCCAGACGCCGGGTACGTCGGTGCGCTGCTCGTCGTCGACCCTGACCCCCGTGCCGGAAAGAGCGCAGCCGAGGGTCTCGGCGAGGTCGGTGTGCGGCAGCATCCCGTGCCCGACGGCGAGGGTGTCGCAGGGGATGCGCCGCGCGCTGCCGGGCCGGGGGCGCCCGTCGCGGTCGAGTGCGGCCACCGTCACGGCCTCCAGACGGTCGGTGCCGTGCGCCTCCACCACGGTGTGCCGGGTCAGTGTGCGCACACCGTGCCGCAGCAGCCGTACCGCGTACCCGGCGCCCTCGGCGAGTTTGCCGGGCTGCGCGGCCAGGGCGGGTGCCGTGCGCAGCAGCGCGCCGGGGCCGGCGGACTCCACCAGCGCCGTGACCCGGGCGCCGGCCGCGGCGAGCCCGGTGGCCACCGGCAGCAGCAGCGGCCCGGTGCCCGCGATCACGGCCGTGCGGCCGGGCAGCACCAGGGCGCCCTTGAGCATGGCCTGCGCGCCGCCCGCCGTGACCACCCCGGGCAGGGTCCAGCCGGGGAAGGGAAGGACCCGCTCGTAGCCGCCGGTGGCGAGGAGTACGGCGTCGGCGCGGGCGGTGCCGCCCTCCTCCTGTGCGGGGCCGAGCAGGCTGTGCACGGCGAACGTTCCGGTAGCCGCCTCCCGTGCCACGCACCAGACATGATGATCCGTCAGGTGAATGATCCGGCCGGCCGCGCGGTGCCGGGCGAGACCGTCCCGCAGCCTTTCCCAGGTGCGCCCCTGAGGGTGCGGGGCGCGTGCCGGGCGGGCGGCGAGGGCCGGGGCGGGCTGCCGGTAGAACTGTCCGCCGGCCCGGCCGCCCGCGTCCACG
The DNA here is from genome assembly GCF_040637655.1 of Streptomyces sp. NPDC028722. Taxonomy (NCBI): domain Bacteria; kingdom Bacillati; phylum Actinomycetota; class Actinomycetes; order Kitasatosporales; family Streptomycetaceae; genus Streptomyces; species Streptomyces sp. NPDC028722. The sequence goes on along the minus strand of NZ_JBEZWU010000026.1, from coordinate 77,781 downwards.
AGGGTCACCCGTGCGCCGCGGGCGGCGGCGGCCAGGGCCGCGGCGAGCCCCGCCGGGCCCGCGCCGACCACGGCGAGAGTCGGTCGTTCACTCATGGCCCGGCCCCGCGTCCCGCGGCCGGCTGTCGGCCCATCCCGTCCCCGGCTGGGTGCGGATGGCGTCGCCCGGGCGCACCGGGACCAGACAGGCCCGCTGGTTCGGGCGGTCGTCGACGGTCACCAGGCAGTCGAAGCACACGCCGATCCCGCAGAACACCCCCCGGGGCCGGCCCGCGCCGCGGGTGTCGCGCCACGCGGTCACGCCGGCCGCCCACAGGGCCGCCGCGACCGTCTGCCCGGACAGCGCCGGCAGGGGCCGGCCGTCGAAGGTGACGGTGAAGGCCCCGTCCGGCCGGGCCGGGGCCGGCTCCGGTGGGTGCGTGGGCTGCCGTCTCAGTGGACGCACGGGTTCTCGCCTCCGTCGGTGTCGAACCGTTCCGGCCGGAACGGCATGAGGTCCAGCTCCGGCGCCTCCCCGGTGAGGGTCTGGGCGACCAGCCGTCCGGTGGCAGGGGCGAGCCCGATGCCGGCGCCCTCGTGCCCGCAGGCGTGGAACAGGCCGGGCACCCGCGGGTCGGGGCCGATCGCCGGCAGGTGGTCGGGCAGGTAGGGCCGGAAGCCCGCGTACGTCCGCAGCGCGCGGACCCGCGCCAGGAACGGGAACAGTCCGACGGCCCCGGCCGCGAGCGCCCGCAGCGCGGGCAGGGACAGCGAACGGTCGAAACCGACCCGTTCCCGGCTCGCGCCGATCAGTACCGGACCCGCGGCGGTCGCCTCCACGACCGGTGAGGTGCGCAGGCCGGCCGAGTCGCTCGCCACGTCGGCCACGTAGTCCGCGGCGTACACCTTGTGCCGGATCACGCGCGGCAGCGGCTCGGTGACCAGCACGAAGCCGCGCCGGGGGAGCACCGGCAGCCGGACACCGGCGAGCGCCGCGAGGTCACCGCCCCAGGTGCCGGCCGCGTTCACCACCGCCGGGGCGTGGATGTCGCCCCGGTCGGTGCGCACGCCGTACACCGCGCCGTCCGCCGTGCGCAGCACCCCGGTCACGGTCCGGCCCGTGTGCAGCCGGGCGCCGGAGGCGCGGACCAGGTGCGCGGCGGCCAGCGCGGGCATCACCTGGGCGTCCTGCGGATAGTGGACCCCGCCCGCCATGCCGGGCGCCAGCCGGGGTTCGAGGGAGCGCAGTCCGTCCGCGTCGACCGGTACGGCCGTGACCGAGGCGGCCCGCTGGCCCGCGGCGAACTCGCGCAGGGCGGACAGGGCTTGGGGCGTCCGGGCGACCACCAGGCCGCCCTTGGGCTCGTACTCGATCGCCGTGCCCAGCTCCTGCGCCAGGTCCGCCCACAACACGGCCGACAGCAGGGCGAGTCGCAGTTCGGGGCCGGGCTCCTTGTCGGAGACGAGCACGTTGCCCTCGCCCGCGCCGGTGGTGCCGCCGGCCACCGCGCCCCGGTCCACCAGCCGTACGTCGAGGCCGGCCCGTGCGGCGTACAGCGCACAGGCCGCACCCACCATCCCGGCTCCGACGACCACGACATCACAGGTCGGTCGCTTCGTCACGGCAGTACTATGTCACATACCGCAGCGACTGAGGAGACCTCGCGAGAGACCTCATGCGTCCTTGGCGCAGCCCTCGCCGGCCCCCGCCCACCCGCCCGCAGTTCCGGGCGTGGACGCCCCCTTGACGCCGCGGGACGGCGGATCGACACTCCAGGGAGGGAATCCTAGTGAACAGGTAGGAAATCATGGCGCGCCTCGAAGCGGTCACCGGCCGAACGGGCCGGACGCCGTCGCGCGCACTCCTGCTCACCTCCCGCCGTCACATCGACCTGCTGCGGGTCTGTAGCGCGATCAGCCTCCACCGCTGAGCCGGGGGCCCCACCGCGCCCACCGCCCGGCGGTACACCCGCCACCCGGCCGTACGCCCACCGCCCGGCCGCATCCGTGCCCGCGCACTCGTCCGCACGCCCATCACCCGGGGAGACGCATGTCCATCACTCCGCTCACCGCCACGCCGACCGTCCACCGCGCCACCCCTCTGTTCCGGGGCCGGATCGGCCGGGACGCCCGCAGCGGCCACTACGCCGTGCCGCACCGCTACCGGCTCCACCTGTCGACCGCCTGTCCCGGCGGACTGCGCCTCGCCGTCGGACACAGCCTGCTCGAACTGGACACCAGCTGTCCGGTCACCCTCCTGCCCGCCGTCCCGGACCAGCCCGGCGGCGGCCACACGGCGCTGCGCCCGCTGTACGAGGCGAGCGCCCACCACCACACCGGCCCGGCGCTCGCACCCGTGCTCAGCGACGACTGGTCCGGGCGCATCGTCAGCACCCACGCCCCGGACATCCTGCGCGACCTGGACCGCTTCCGGCACACCGGCCACGCCGAACTCCACCCCCGCGGCCTGGAGTCCGTGATCGAGGCCGTGGAGCGGATGTGTGCCGAGGGCGTCGAGGAAGCCGCGCAGCGCGCCGGCCGGGCCGATGCCGCCCCGGCCGAGCGGGCCGCCGCCCTGGAGGTGCTGCTCGACACCCTGGACCGGCTGGAACGGCGGCTGAGCGGGGAGGAGTACCTGGTCGACGGCCGGCTGACCGCCGCCGACATCGAGCTGTGGGTGTCCCTCCTACAGCTGGACACCGTCCACCGCTGCCACCTCGACGCCGGCGCCGTGCACCGCATCGCCGGCCACCGCGCGCTGTGGGCCTACGCCCGCCGCCTGACCGCCCGTCCCGCCTTCGGCCGCCATCTCGACCTCGACGGCATCGCCCGCCGCCACCACGGCCGCTGCCAGGGCCTGGAGGCCGCCGGAGCCGCCGTCCAGATCCTGGACTGGGCGGGTCACGCCGCGGAGGCCCCGGACGCTTCTCGCAGGTGAGCGTGGGCTGTTGGCGTCCAGTGCGCGGACAGCCGTTGACATTCGAACGGACGACTGCCTTACTTACGGCTCAGAACGGTCATGAGCGTCAGCGCCAAGCCCTGGCTCGCTGACCGGCAACCCTCGCACCGCGGTGGGGTGCCCCAGGTGACGACCGGACCGGATGACGTTTTTCGGTAAGCGCGAGGCCCCACGGGCCGGAACAGTGACAGGTGACGCCATGTACGCAGCTCCCAGGACGGCCGACAGCCGCCCCCAGGGCTGCGTACCGTCGTACGCCGGCCTCCTCGTCGCCGACCGTGCCGTCGACCTGCTCCGCGTGAACAGCGCACTGTGTACCGCGCCGGGCCTCGCCCGCTGCCGGGGCTGACGCCTCCTCCCAGCCCCCCGCGTTCCCGCCGCACACCGTCCTCGTGGTGTGCCGTTGTCCACCCAGCTCCCGGTTCCGCGCGTTCCCGTGCGCCGCCCCGCGCCCAGTGCCGTCGGGGCCCGCACCCGCTCGCCGCCGTCCCGGGGTGTCCGATCCCGCCGGAGTCCGCCATGAGTGAACCCCCAGGCGCCGCCCTCTCCCTCGCCGAGGCGCCACCACCCACCGACGCCCCGTCAAGACCGCTGACCGCACAGCGGGTCCAGCCGCTGCGCCGGCCCGGCCGGTGGATCGTCACCGCCGTCGTCCTCGTGCTCGTCACGCAGATCCTGCACGGGCTGGCCACCAACCCCTTCTACCAGTGGGACCGGTTCCGCTACTGGTTCCTGCGCCCGGCCGTTCTCGACGGACTCCTCGTCACCCTCGAAGTCGCCGCGCTCAGCGCCCTGCTGGGCCTCCTCGGCGGCGTCCTGCTGGCGCTCGCCCGGCTCTCCGGCAGCCCGGTGCTGCGCGCGGTCAGCTGGACGTACACCTGGCTGTTCCGGTCCGTGCCGCTCATCGTCGTGCTGATCTTCCTGTACAACTTCAGTGCCCTGTACAAGACGTTGAGCCTGGGCGTGCCGTTCGGCCCGGCCTTCGTCAGCTTCGACGAGTCCAGGCTGGCCACCGACATGACGATCGCCGTCGTCGGCCTCAGCCTCAACGAGGCGGCGTACGCGGCCGAGGTGGTCCGCGGCGGCCTCCTCTCCGTCGACCAGGGCCAGCACGAGGCCGCCGCCGCGCTCGGCCTGCCCAAGGGCTACCAGTTCCGCCGGATCGTCTTCCCGCAGGCCCTGCGCTCCATCACCCCGAACTACGTCAACCAGCTGATCGGCCTCGTCAAGAGCACGTCCCTGGTGTTCTACGTGTCCCTGCTCGACCTGTTCGGCTCGGTGCAGTCGCTGGGCAGCACCTACCCCGGCGACGTCGTGCCGCTGCTGCTGGTCGCCACCGTCTGGTACCTGATCCTGACCAGCGCCGTGTCCGTCGTCCAGTTCTACGTCGAGCGGTACTACGCCCGGGGCGCCACCCGCACCCTGCCGCCGACACCGGCACAGCGGGCCCGGGCCGCGCTGGCCGGCCTGCGGGCCCGGCTGCGCGGGGAGGCCGCCGTATGACCACCGCCGACACCCTCGACAAGGCCGTCCCCGCCGCGCTCGAACTGCACGACGTCCACAAGTGGTACGGCGCCCACCGCGTCCTGGACGGCATCGACCTGACCATCCGGCCCGGCGAGGTCACGGTCATCCTCGGCCCGTCCGGCTCCGGCAAGTCGACCCTGCTCAGGGTCGTCAACCACCTGGAGAAGCCCGAGATCGGCCACGTCAGCGTGGGCGGCGAACTGATCGGCGTGAAGCGGCACGGCGAACGGCTGAAGGAACTCAGCGAGCGTGCCATCCTCGCCCAGCGCAGCCGCATCGGCTTCGTCTTCCAGAACTTCAACCTGTTCCCGCACCTGACCGTCCTCGACAACGTCGCCGCCGCTCCCGTCGCCACCGGGAAACTGACCAGGCCGGCGGCCCGGGAACTCGCCCGCGAGCTGCTCACCCGCGTGGGCCTCGGCGAGAAGACCGGCGCCTACCCCCGGCAGTTGTCCGGCGGCCAGCAGCAGCGCGTAGCCATCGCCCGCGCCCTCGCCCTGCGGCCCGGGGTGATCCTCTTCGACGAGCCGACCTCGGCGCTCGACCCCGAACTCGTCGGCGAGGTACTGGCCGTCATCAAGGATTTGGCGACCAGCGGCACCACCCTGGTCATCGTCACCCACGAGATCGGCTTCGCCCGCGAGGTCGCCGACCGGGTCGTCTTCATCGACGGCGGCCGGATCGTCGAACAGGGCCCGCCCGGCGAGGTGCTGGACCGGCCCCGCCACGAACGGACCCGGGACTTCCTCGCCAAGGTGCTCTGACCCCCCGTCCTCCGGCGGCGCACCCACGACCTCCCCCCACGGCACCACTCCCACCACTGTCATCAGCGAGACAAGCGAGACAAGGACAGCCACGCCATGCCTACCCACCTCTCCCGACGCAGCCTGATCCGGGGCATCACCGCGGCGACCGCCGCCGCCACCCTCGCCACCGGGCTCACCGCCTGCGGGGGCGACAGCGAGGCCGCCACCACCACCGATGCCGCGGGAACCGTCACCGTCGGACGGCTGTCCAACGGGGCCGCCAAGGAGACCACGCTGAAGGTCTCCGAGGTGAAGGCCATCCGCGCCGAACTGCCCGCGTCCGTCCGCAGGAGCGGCAAGCTCGTCATCGGCATCGGCGGTCTGCCGGCCGGGTCCGCGCCGCTCGACTTCACCGGCACCGACCAGAAGACCCTCACCGGCTCCGAGCCCGACTTCGGCCGCCTGGTCGCCGCGGTGCTCGGACTCGAGCCCGAGATCAGGAACTTCACCTGGGAGAACCTCTTCGTCGGCGTCGACAGCGGCAAGGTCGACGTGGCCTTCTCCAACGTCACCGACACCGAGGAACGCAAGAAGAAGTACGAGTTCGCCTCCTACCGCAAGGACAACCTCGCCTTCGAGGTGCTGAAGAAGAGCACCTGGAACTTCGACGGCGACTACGAGAACCTCGCGGGCAGGACGGTCTCCGTGGGCGCGGGCACCAACCAGGAGAAGATCCTCCTGGAGTGGAAGACGCGGCTGGCCAAGGAGGGCAAGAAGCTCACCGTCAAGTACTTCCCGGACCAGAACGCCATCAACCTGGCGCTCAGCAGCGGCAAGATCGACGCCTTCCTCGGTCCCAACCCCTCCGTGGCCTACCGGGCCAGGCAGACCGCGAACACGCCCAGCCCGACCCGCAACGCGGGCACCTTCTCCGGCGCCGGCGAGACGCTCCAGGGCCTGATCGCCGCCACCGCCAAGAAGGACAGCGGGCTCGCCAAGCCGCTCGCGGACGCCGTCAACCACCTCATCGAGCACGGGCAGTACGCCAAGTGGCTGGCCGCCTACAACCTCTCCAACGAGGCCGTCGCCAAGTCCGAGGTCAACCCGCCCGGGCTGCCGCTGACCAACTCCTGACCCCGACCCCGTACCCGCCGGAAGAAGAGAGGACCCCGCCTTCCGTGGCACACCCGAACGACGTGCGCGCGGGCGGCGCCCCGACCGCCCCGCCCGGCGGCAGTCCGCTGGACAACGCCGTCTGGGCCGCGCTCGACGGCCCCCACGCGCACCTCGCCGAACGGTACGGGCGCGCGGCCCGCTACCGGGCGGACCTGTACGCCTTCGCCGCCCTCGCCGACCCGGCGGACCCGGCCGCCTGGGCCGACCTGCACACCCTGGCCGGACCCTCGGCCACGGTACGGGTCAAGCCCGTCGACCGGGTGCCGGACGGCTGGGAACTGCTCGGCGAGGGGGAGGGCGTCCAGCTCGTCGACACCGCGCTGCGCGCCGAACCGGCCCCGGAGGCACTTCCGTTGGGCCCCGCCGACCTGCCCGAGATCCTCGATCTGGTCGCCCGCACCCGGCCGGGCCCCTTCCTGACCCGGACCGTCGAGCTGGGCTCCTATCTCGGCATCCGGCACCACGGCAGGCTGGTCGCCATGGCCGGGGAGCGGCTGCGGCTGCCCGGCTGGACGGAGATCAGCGCCGTGTGCACCGACCCCGCACACCGCGGCCGGGGACTGGCGACCCGGCTGGTGCGGGCGGTCGCCGCGGTCATCCGGGACCGCGGGGACACCCCGTTCCTGCACGCCGCCGCCGGCAACACGCCCGCGATCCGGCTGTACGAGTCGATCGGCTTCACCCTGCGCCGCCGCTCCCGCATCGCGCACCTGCGCACCCCGGGAACAACCGCCCCCGGCCGGGCGTTGACCGTCGTGACGAGATCCGCCGGGCGGACGCCGATCGGGCCCGCCTCGCCCGACCGAGGGAGGTGACGGCCGTGACGCCCGTACGACCGCGGCAGCGCCCGCTGTGCCTCCCGCACCCCTACCGCTCCGTCCGTCTGCACTCCCGGCCGCACATCGACCTCCAGCGCGTGTCCGCCGCGCTCTGTCGCCGCTGACCCTGTCCGCGGCCCCCGGCCCGGTTCTCCTCCTGCCGCGCTCGCCCCTCGCCGCACCCGGCCCGCGAGCCGGACCTCTCGTACGGACATCAAGGAAGGCACCGACGTGTCCTCGACTCCCTCCGCACACCTGCATCTCGCCGTCGCCCTGGACGGCACCGGCTGGCACCCCGCGTCCTGGCGCGAGCCGGTCGCCCGCCCCCGCGACCTGTTCAGCGCCGGCTACTGGGCCGATCTGGTCGCCGAGGCCGAACGCGGCCTGCTCGACTTCGTCACCCTGGAGGACGGCCTCGGTCCGCAGTCCGACCAGCTCCTGGCACCCGACGAGCGCACCGACCGGGTCCGCGGCCGCCTCGACGCCGTCCTCGTGGCCTCCCGCATCGCCCCGCTCACCCGGCACATAGGCCTGGTCCCGACCGTGGTGGCCACGCACACCGAGCCGTTCCACATCTCCAAGGCCATCGCCACCCTGGACTACGTCAGCGCCGGACGTGCCGGCCTGCGCGTGCAGATCACGGCCCGCCCGAACGAGGCCGCCCACTTCGGCCGCCGTACGGTCCCCCGGATCACCGGCTTCGACAGCCCGGGCGCGCAGGAACTGGTCAGCGGCCTGTTCGACGAGGCTGCCGACCACGTGGAGGTCGTGCGCCGGCTCTGGGACAGCTGGGAGGACGACGCCGAGATCCGGGACGCGGCCACCGGCCGCTTCATCGACCGGGACAAGCTGCACTACATCGACTTCGAGGGCCGCTTCTTCAGCGTCAAGGGCCCCTCCATCACACCCCGCCCGCCGCAGGGTCAGCCGCTGGTCACCGCACTCGCCCACCAGACCGTCCCCTACCGGCTCGTCGCCCGCCAGGCCGACATCGGCTACGTCACCCCGCGCGACACGGAACACGCCCGCGCGATCGTGGCGGAGATCCGCGCCGAGCAGGAGGCGGCGGGCCGCGCCGGCGACACCCTGCACGTCTTCGGTGACCTCGTCGTCCTCCTCGACGACAGCGAGGCCGAGGCCGAGGCCCGCCTCGGCCGCCTCGACGCCCTCGCCGGTGAGCCGTACACCAGCGACGCCCGCGTCTTCACCGGTACGGCCGCCCAACTGGCCGACCTGCTGGAGGAACTGGCGGCCGGCGGGCTGACCGGGTTCCGGCTGCGCCCCGCGGTCGCCGGCCACGACCTGCCGCGCATCAGCCGCGAGCTGGTGCCCGAACTCCAGCGCCGCCACCGCTTCCGGGACGCCTACGGAGCGGGCACCCTGCGCGGCCACCTCGGCCTCGCCCGCCCCGCCAGCCGCTACGCCGCAGCCACCGCCTGAGCCAGGAGGACCGCCCCCATGAGCAAGCCGCTGAAGCAGATCCACCTGGCCGCCCACTTCCCCGGGGTCAACAACACCACCGTGTGGAGCGACCCGGCCGCCGGCAGCCACATCGAGTTCGAGTCGTTCGTGCACTTCGCGAAGACCGCCGAACGCGCCAAGTTCGACTTCCTGTTCCTCGCCGAGGGGCTCAGGCTGCGCGAACAGGGCGGCAAGATCTACGACCTGGACGTGGTCGGCCGCCCCGACACCTTCACCGTGCTCGCCGCGCTCGCCGCCGTCACCGACCGGCTCGGCCTGACCGGCACCATCAACTCCACCTTCAACGAGCCCTACGAGGTGGCCCGCCAGTTCGCGAGCCTCGACCACCTCTCCGACGGCCGCTCCGCGTGGAACGTCGTCACCTCCTGGGACGCCTTCACCGGCGAGAACTTCCGCCGCGGCGGCTTCCTGCCGCAGGAGGAGCGCTACTCCCGCGCCAAGGAGTTCCTCGCCACCACCCAGGAACTCTTCGACTCCTGGCACGGCGACGAGATCCTCGCCGACCAGGCCACCGGCGCCTTCCTGAAGGACGCCGCGGCCGGCGCCTTCGTCCACCAGGGACAGCACTTCGACATCCACGGCCGGTTCAACGTGCCGCGCTCCCCGCAGGGCCGCCCCGTCATCTTCCAGGCGGGCGACTCCGACGAGGGCCGCGAGTTCGCCGCCTCCACCGCCGACGCGATCTTCAGCCGCTACGCCACGCTCAAGGAGGGCCAGGCCTTCTACACCGACGTCAAGTCCCGCCTCGCCGCGTACGGCCGCCGCCCCGACCAGCTGCTCATCCTGCCCGCCGCGACCTTCGTCCTCGGCGACACCGACCAGGAGGCCGCCGAGCTCGCGCGTGAGGTCCGCCGGCAGCAGGTCAGCGGCGCCACCGCCGTCAAGCACCTGGAGTTCGTCTGGAACCGTGACCTGTCGGCGTACGACCCGGAGGGCCCGCTGCCCGACGTCGACCCGGTGGTCGACGAGGAGCACATCTCCCGGGGCCGCGCCCAGGTGCGGATGTACCGCGACCCGATCGCCATCGCGCGCGAGTGGCGGCAGCTCGCCGAGGCCAACAAGTGGTCCATCCGCGACCTGGTGATCAACACCGGCAACCGGCAGACCTTCGTCGGCACCCCGGCCACCGTCGCCCGGACCATCAACGACTTCGTGCAGGCGGACGCCTCCGACGGGTTCATCCTCGTCCCGCACATCACACCCGGCGGACTCGACCCGTTCGCCGACAAGGTGGTCCCGCTGCTCCAGGAACAGGGCGTGTTCCGCACCGACTACGAGGGCACGACCCTGCGCGACCACCTGGGACTCGCCCACCCCGACGCCGCCGGTGTCCCGGCCGAGCGGGCCGCGTCGTGAGGTTCCTCGCGATCACCCTGATCGTGCACCGGCCGGACCCGGTCACGGGCGTGCGGAAACCGACGTACGACCGGTTCCGCGAGGTCCTCGACAGCGCGGTGCTGGCGGAGGAGCTGGGCTTCGACGGGTTCGGCGTGGGGGAGCGGCACGAGCGGCCGTTCCTCTCCTCCGCGCCGACGGTCGTGCTGAGCCATGTCGCCGCGCTCACCCGGCGCATCCGGCTCTTCACCGCCGTCACCACGCTCAGCCTGCTCGACCCGGTCCGGGCCTACGAGGACTACGCGACGCTGGACCACCTGTCCGGCGGCCGGCTCGACCTCATCATCGGCAAGGGCAACGGCACCGCCCAGCGGGAGTTGTTCCAGGTCACCCCCGAGGACCAGTGGGAGCGCAACGCCGAGAGCCACGAGGTGTTCCGGCGGATCTGGCGGCAGGACCGGGTGACCGCCGACACCCGCTTCCGGCCGCCGCTGAAGGACGCCGAGGTGTGGCCGCGGCCGTACCAGCAGCCCGTCCGCGTCTGGCACGGCAGCGCCACCAGCAAGGAGTCCGTGGACCTCGCCGCCCGGTACGGCGACCCGCTGTTCTCGGCGAACGTCACCCACCCGATCGAGCCGTACGCCGAACTGGTCCGCCACTACCGGGAACGCTGGGAGCACTACGGCCGCGACCCGGCGGACATCGCGGTCGGCGCCGGCTCGGCGGGACTGTGCGTGACCCGCACCTCCCAGGAGGCGCTGGACCTCTACCGCCCGGTGTTCGAGAGCAACCTGGCCTTCCACCGTGACGCGGGCCTGCCCGTGCCGTTCGGCACGCTGGAGGACTTCGTGGCGCGCAGCTCCGCCCTGATCGGCAGCCCCGAACAGGTCATCGACAAGGTCCACCGCTACCACGAACAGTTCGGGCACAGCGTGCTCCACGTGCAGGCGGACGCCGGGGGACTGCCCGGCGGCCGGCACCGGGACTCGCTGGAGCTGTTCCAGTCGGAGGTGGCACCGGTGCTGCGCCGGGACATCCCGGACCCGCCGTTCCCATGGGCACCGGTGCTGCCCGCGCCCGGACGGGCGGACGACTCCCGGCCCGATCCCGTGCCGGCCGACCGCTGAGCAGTCACCCCATGTCCGCCGCCGTACCCCTCGGCGTCCTCGACCTGGTGCCCGTCGCGTCCGGTCACCGCACCGCGCCGGCCACCGTCGAGCTGTCCGGTCCGGTCGACGCGCCGCGCCCCGGCCGCCCGGACCTCGGCCGTGCCCACACGCCCCGACGCACGGCGTTCGCGTCGAGGGCGGTGGCGTGGCCGCGGACGTCACCTCCCCCGTGGGTGACGTCCGCGGCCGTTCCCCCGGCGCCGGACTGTGGCCGTGTGCCGTCCAAATGCCGTCACCAGCACATGACGGCCGTCTCTCCCGAACCCCAGGTGGAGTACAGGCGGACCCGGACGGTGTAGCGGCGGCCCCTGACGAGCCGGACCCGGACGGCGGCGTTGTCCGGCGTGCCGCCGTCGTCGTGCCCCGCGAGGAAGCGCGGTTCCCCGTCACGCTCCTCGAAGACCACCAGCACGGTGTCGGCGTCGCCGAAGGTCCCCACGCTGTACTCGCGGGTCTCCGGCGGCGCGACGGTGAAGTCGGCCTGCCCGCCCGGTCCGAGTCCGAGCGGCGCCGACCGGAACGGCACCAGCGCGGCCGGCTCGGACAGCCCGGTGGGCGGGTACCAGCGCAGCACGAACTCCTTGTCGGCCGGGGACGGCGAGCAGGGCGGGCGCAGCCCCCCGCGGTACTGCTCCGGCTCCAGCACCAGCCCCGGCCCGATCGGCAGCGTCATCACGGACTGCGGGTCCCACACCGAGCCGTCCGCCGCGCAGGCGTCCAGCCGGCGCAGCACGTTCGTGTACGTGGTCTCCCGGCTCCAGAAGTTCGGCGGGCCCGCCAGCTCGGCGTACACGGCCTCGTCGTCCCAGTGGAGCCCGGCGAACGGGCTCTGGTGCTCGTGCACCATGCCGAGCGCGTGCCCGATCTGGTGCAGGACCGTGCCGCGCTCCCCGGGCGCGGTCACGTCCCAGCCGAGGTTGACGGTGCGCTCGCCGCGCCCGGCCGACAGCGCCTCCCGGCCGACCGCCGACCAGGAACCGGCACCTGCCTGGAACCCGATCCGCAGCTCCGCCTCGTGACGGTCGCCGACCTCGGTGAACGTGACGCCGATGCCGAGGTCCTGCCACTCACGGAAACATCCGCGGACCACGTCCCGCTGCTCCGCGCCGCCCGCCCACGGCACCCGGCGCAGCTCACCGGTCCCGGGGACCGGGATCACCGAGGCGTCGGAGCGGGTGTCCAGGAAGCTGTAGTGCAGGACCGTGCCGTTGACCCACATTCGCCGCCCGGCGAGCAGCGCGCCCAGCCGCCCGGCGGTCAGCCCCGGTGCGAAGGACGGGGCCGGCTGCCGCGGAAGCGAGCAGAGGCGTCGGGTCATGCGGTCAGCCTGCCGCACCGCCCGGCGGCACGCCTGAGTCGGGGGCTACTCAAGTCACCCTGTATCAAACCTGAGTACGCGCGCTCAGGATGACGTGAGAACTGACGAACAGGACGCGAGCACGCCCGCACCGCTCTGGCCGTTCACGGGCCGGACGGACGAACTGGAGCTGGTGCGCGGGGCGTCGGCCGCCGGCCGGCCCGGCATCGTGGTGACCGGGCCGGCCGGCCGCGGCAAGACCCGGCTGATCACGGAGGCGGTGCGGGGCACGGACCACACCCGGGTGACCGGTACCCCCGAGGCCCGCGGCCTGCCCTTCGGCGCCTTCGCCCCGCTGCTCCCCGGCACCCTCTCGCTGCACCACGCGGTCCGCGCCCTGTCCGGGGTACGGCTGCTCGTCGTGGACGACGCCCAGCTGCTGGACGAGGCCTCCGCCGCGCTGGTCCACCAGCTCGCCGTGCACGGGCGCACCCGCCTGCTCGTGGCCGCCGCCGACGAGGTGCCCGCGCCGGGCGCGGTGTCCCGGCTGTGGACCGGGGAGCTGCTGCCCCGGCTGGCCCTGGCCCCGCTGTCCCGCGAGGACACCGCCCGACTGCTCGCCGGCGCCGCGCTGGAAGCGCTGACCGTGCGCCGGCTGCACCAGGCGTGCCGGGGCGACCTGCGGCTGCTGCGCGACCTGGTGACCGGGCTCGACGCGTCCGGACGGCTGACGCCCGTCCCGGGCACCGGCGAGCGGGCCTGGCGGGGCGCGCCACCGGTCACCCCGGCCGTCCGGGAGCGGCTCGCCCCCGCCCTGGAGCGGTCCGGCCCGGCCGAGCGTGACGCCCTGGAACGACTGGCGTTCGCCGAACCCCGGCCGCTGCCGGTGGACGGGCTGGACCTGGACGCCCTCGAACGTCTGGAGGCGGACGGCCTCGTGGACGTCGACGACCAGGGTGCCGTCACCCTCGCCCACCCCCTGCACGGCCCCGTGCTGCGTGCCACGGCCGGCCGGCTGCGGGCCCGCCGGCTGGGCCGCGGGCCCTTCGCGTACGGACCGGCGCTGGCCGCCGAACAGCGGCTCCTCCTCAGCCGGTTGGAGCGGTTCGACGTACGGACGGTACCGGCGCCGGTGGGGGAGTGGCTGGTGGCGGAGGGCGGTCCGCTGCCCGCCGGGTACGCCGCGGTCCGCGCCCGGTTCGCGCGGCTGCGGGGCGAGCTGCGCGAGGCGGCGGCCTGGGCCAGGGAGGGGCTGCGGGAGGCACCCGGGGACACCGGGTGCCGGACCGAACTGGCCCTGGCGGAAGGGGAGCCGGGCGAGACGGCCGACCCCGACGACGTCCACGCGCTCTACGGCGCCGTACGCCTCGGTGCTCCCCGGGAGGCCGTCGGACGGCTGCCGGCCGGCAGTGTGTTCGCCCGGCACGCAGAGGCGCTGGCCCGCGGCGACGGGACCGCGCTGGACCGGGCCGCGCAGGCGCTCGCGGGGCGGGGTTTCCTGCTGTACGCGGCGGAGGCCCACGCCCAGGCCGCACGGGCCCACCGCGACCCGCGTGCCGCACGGCTGTCCCGCACCCGGGCCGTCGCCCTGGCCCGCCGCTGCGAGGGAGCCCGCACACCGGCCCTGACCGGGCTCCTCCTCGGCGAACTCACCGCACGGCAAAGGCAGATCGTCGCACTGGCGGCGGCCGGGCTCAGCAACCGGGAGATCGCCGAGAAGCTGACCCTGTCCGTACGGACGGTGGGCAACCATCTGTACGGCGCCTACACCCGGCTGGGCACGGCGGGCCGCGGCACCCTGCCCTGGCTGGTGGACGTGCCCGAGCGGGAGACGGCGTAGAGGCGCGCCCGCGCACCGCCCCGCACGCCACCCTTCACGCCGTCCCGCAGGCCCGTCCCACGCACCGCCCTTCACGCCGCCCTTCACGCCGCCCCGAACGCCGCGAACGCCCAGCCCGTCGCCTGGTGCACCGCGTCGCCCGGCAGCGTCGTACGGGCGTCCCGCAGGGCCTCGGCCAGGGAGAGGCCCGCGCCGAGGCCCTTGTGCAGGGCCAGCATCAGCGGCACCACCGCCGCGTCGTTGACCGGCGCGCTGCTGGCCACCACCCCGGCCGTACCCAGCGGCAGCAACGCGGTGACCAGGCCCAGCAGTTCGTCGGCGCCGACCGAGGCGAGGCGCGCGGTGTCGCAGCTGGAGAGGATGATCCGGTACGGGCTGCGGGACAGTCGCTCGAAGTCGTGGACGATCAACGGCCCGTCGGCCATCCGCAGGGCGGAGAACAGCGGGCTGTCCGCGCGGAACGTGCCGTGCGCCGCGAGATGGGCGAGGCCCGCCCCGTCGAGTTCCGCCAGCACCCGCGGCACCTGCGCGTCGTCGCCCTCCAGGACCGTCGCCGTGCCGTACCGCCCGGCCAGTTCGGGCACCTCCGCACCGCCCGTCGCCAGGCCGGGACCGCGCACCAGCACCGGCCGGCCCTCCGGCGGCGGTTCCGTCTCCCGGGCCCGCAGCCAGCTGCCCGCCGACGGCGACACGCTCAGCACCCGCTCCCGCAGCGCGGGCAGCAGCGCCCACGGCACCCGGTGCAGCGCCCCCGGCGGCACGATCACCACGGGGCCCGGACCGAGCCACTTCGCCGCCCCGGCCAGCAGCAGCTCCTGCAACCGCCGGCCCGCCGCCTCCACCAGCGGCAGCCGCGCCTCGGCACCCGGGTGCGCGAGCCGCCGCAGCCCGGCCTGCACATGCCCGGCCTCCGCCACCGCCTCCGCCAGCGACCCGCCGGCGAACCGCCGTACCCGGCCCTGCCCGCACAGCAGCACGTGCACCCGGCCGTCCACGACGGCCAGTTCCACCAGCCACCCGTCATCGAGCCGGTCCAGCAGCCGGGGCACGTCCAAGCGGTCTGCCGCGCCGGTGGCGGCGCCGCCCATGTGCCGGGTCCGGGAGCGGATCTCCCGCTCCAGGCGCCGCTGTTCGCGCTCCAGCGCCGGAACCGGGCGGCCCTCCATCCGGGCGGCCTCCGCGCGGGCCGCGATCTCCCGGTAGGCGGTCAGACCGCTCAGCAGCGCCGGATCGTGCGGCGGCCGGGCCGGCGGCGCGGACAGCACGGTCGCCCGCCACCGCTCGCTCCACACCAGCAGCCGTCGCGGACTGCCCTGGGCGAGGCTCACCTCCTGCGCCAGCGCGGCCAGTTCGGCGCCCTGCGCGGTGGCGTGGGCGCGCAGCTCCGAGGCGCCCAGCGTCATCCGGTGGTCGTCCAGCACGTCCAGACCGCGCCGGCACGCCTCCAGCACACCCCGCCGCGAACCGGCGGCCCGCGCCCGCAGCGCCTGCGCCGCCCAGCCGGTCATCCGGGCCGGTGGCCGCCCGCAGTTCCGGCTGCGGGCGGCCACCGCCAGATGCCGCTCGGCGTCGGCCGTCCAGCCCAGCTCCAGTGCGATCCGGCCCGCGAGCAGCGAGGCCTCGGGGGCGGCGGGCGACCCGAAGGAGGCCAGCCGCTCGGCGACCGCCGCCGCGTCCCCGACCAGCCGCCCCGACCGCCGGCCGGCCGCCACCCGCGCCTCGATCAGCACCAGCCGGGCGTGCGTCTCCCACCACGTCCGGCGCTGCGCGGCGAACAGGCGTACGGCGACGGCGGCGCGGGCTGTCGCGGTGTGCGGGTCCCCGGCCGAGCGGGCGGCCCGCGCCGCCGCGAGCAGCAGCTCGGCCCTGCGGGTGGACTGCCCGCCGATCCGGTCCAGCACCGCGCCGGCCGCGTCCGCCTCGGCCAGCGCCTCCGGGGCGAGCCCCGCCGCCATCAGCACCTCGCACCGCCGGATCGACAGGTTGTAGGTGGGCGTGCCCAGCTTGGCGTACCGCTCCTCGGCCTCGTCCAGCAGCCGCAGCGCCGCCGGGATGTCCCCGGACCGGAACGCGGCGAGCCCCCGGCTCTCCACCGCGTCCGCCTTGTCGTGCTCCTGGCCGGTGGTGTCCCACAGCCGCTCCGCCGCCGTGAAGTCCGCGACCGCCCGGTCCACCGCGCCGAGCGCCAGATGCACGGTCGCCCGCAGGGTCAGCGCCCGCGCGGTCCAGATGTCGTCGCCGGCCTGCCGCAGCACCGGCAGCGCCCGCCGTACGTCCTCCAGCGCCTCGCGGTGCCGCCCCAGCACCCACCACACGTACGCCCGCCGGAACAGCACCCGGGCCCGGGTGTGCCCGCTGCCCCGGGCGACCCCCCGCTCGAACGACGCGAGCCCCTGCCGCGTGCGCCCCGCGTGCACCAGTGCGACCCCCAGCGTCGCGAGCACATCGGCCTCCCGGTCGGCCGACTCGGCGCGCGCGGCCAGGTCCCGGGCCCGCCGCAGATGCCGGAGCGCGATGCGCAGATCCCCGAAGTCCCGCTGCCAGATGCCGAGCACCTGGTGGGCCACGCTGGCGTGCAACGGCGGCGCGGCGGAGCGCAGGACGTGTTCGGCGCGTGCCCGGGCCTCGCCCGGATCGGCGAACACCATGGGCAGCAGTTCGAGCACCGACTCGCTTCCCGCTGTCACGTCTCGCATGGTAGTGGCCTGCTGTATCAGACGGCGGTCCCGCGGCTCTCACTGTCGGACACCGTCCCGAGGGGGAGATCACGACATGGCACCACAGCGATTCCACGAGCAGTTCGAGCACATCCGGCGCTCCCTGCCGGACGTCCCCCTCACCATGGGGCCCGACGACACCCCCGGCCTCCTCTACGAGAAGGGTGTCGTCCTCGTCCGGGGCGGCGAGGACGCCCGGTTCGTCGAGGACGCCGTGCGCGCCCACTTCACCGAGACCCCGGGTCTCGTCCCCGACCACGTGGGCCGCGTGGACCCGCCGGCGGACCGCACCGGCGTCACCCGCGTCCGGGTCGGCGACCCGGCCGGGGGCGAGGACACCGTGCCGCACGCCCTGCGCGCCGTACGGGCGGCCGAGCGGCGCCGGGGCCGCCGGCTGGCCGGCCGCAACCACGTGCTGCACATCGCGGTCAACGCCTGCCCCGGCGACGAGCCCGTGCCC
The DNA here is from genome assembly GCF_040637655.1 of Streptomyces sp. NPDC028722. Classification (NCBI taxonomy): domain Bacteria; kingdom Bacillati; phylum Actinomycetota; class Actinomycetes; order Kitasatosporales; family Streptomycetaceae; genus Streptomyces; species Streptomyces sp. NPDC028722. The sequence goes on along the minus strand of NZ_JBEZWU010000026.1, from coordinate 60,277 downwards.
GCCCCGCGCACCGAGGCCGCCAACCCGGCCGTCTCCGGGGCCCGTCACGACCCGGCCACCGCCGTCGGCGTCCTCGTGATCGACACCGGCCTGGTGCACGACCACCTCGCCTACCCGCCGCTCGCCCACACCACCGGCGACGCCCAGCTGATCGAGACCGACGGCGACGGGGTCCTCCACCAGTACGTCGGCCACGGCACGTTCATCGCCGGGATCCTCGCGGCCCTCGCGCCCAACACCGACATCACCGTCCGGGGCACCCTCAACGACGCCGGTGCCGTGCTGGAGTCCGAGTTCGCCGGCCGGCTCTTCGAGGCCGTCGACCGGGACGGCTGGCCGGACATCATCAGCCTCTCCGCCGGCACCCCCGGCGCGGACACCGACGGCCTGATCGGCCTCGACACGTTCATGCGGGAACTGCGCGAGCGGCGCACCCTGCTGGTCGCCGCCGCCGGCAACAACGGCAGCGACACCCCGTTCTGGCCCGCCGCCTACGCCGCCCTGCCCGAGTACGCGGACTGCGTGCTCTCGGTCGGCGCCCTGCGGGCGGACGGCGAGTCGGGGGCCTGCTTCACCAACCACGGCCCCTGGGTGCGCGTCCACGCCCCCGGCGAGCGCCTCACCAGCGCCCTCACCGGCTTCGTCACCCCCGTGCCGTACGTCTACCAGCACTCCACCTACGACGACTGCCGGTTCGGTTCCGACTACGCCTGCACCTGCCAGTACCCGCGCCACACCGGCGTGCTGAGCGAGGGACGGGAGAACACCGGCGGCAAACCCGACCAGGTGATGTTCGACGGCCTCGCGCAGTGGAGCGGCACCTCCTTCGCCGCACCGGTGGCCGCGGGACTCGTCGCCGCCCGGATGACGGCATACGCCGAGCGCGACCCGCGGGTGGCCGCCGCCCGGCTGCTGGCGGCCGGCACCCACCGGGCCAAGGTGCGCGGGGCGCACGTCCGCGCGCTCCGCCCGCCCACCTGGCGCCCTGTCCGCACCGTGATCCCGGCGCTGCCCGCATGACGGCCGGAACCCTCCGCTCCGCGGCGTACGATGACGTGCCGTACACAAGGGGTGGAGCCGTGGACCGAGGAGAGGTCGGCGCGCTGGTCCAGTCCGCCGTCGACGGGGACGCCGCGGCCTGGAAGGCGCTGGTGGAAGGGATGAGTCCGCTGGTGTGGTCGGTCGTGCGCGCACACCGGCTCTCGGACGCCGACGGGCACGAGGTCTTCCAGACCGTGTGGTTCCGCTTCGCCCAGCATCTGGGCCGCATCCGGGAACCCGACAAGACCGCCGCCTGGCTGGCCAGTACCGCCCGCCACGAATGCCTGAAGGTGCTCAGGCAGCTGACGCGGCTCACTCTCACCGACGATCCGCAGCTGCTCGACCGGGCCAGCCAGGACCGGACGCCGGAGGAGTCGCTGATCGACACCGAGGAGGCGGCGGACCGGGCCGAGCGGATCCGCCGGCTCTGGCAGGAGCTGGACTCACTGGGTGAGCGCTGCCGGCAGCTGCTGCGCGTGCTGATGGCATCGCCCCCGCCCAGCTACGGGGAGATCTCCGCCGCCCTCGGCATCGCGGTCGGCAGCATCGGCCCGCTGCGCCAGCGCTGTCTGCGCCGGCTGCGGGCCCGGATGGACACACGGGGTGCGCTGTGAACGACGACGAGCTGCGCCGGGAAGCGGCCCCGGACGACGACGGGTACGCGGACACGCTCCTGGAGGAGGAACTGCGCCTGGCCGCCGCCGTCCTGGACCCCGTCCCGGCCGAACTGCTCCAGAACGCGCTGGACGCCTACGCCCTGCACGACCTGGACGCCCGGCTCGCCGAGCTGACCTTCGACTCGCTCGTGGACGCGCTGCCGGTCCGGGGCGGCACGGACGCGCCGCGCATGCTGACGTTCCGGGCGGGCGAGGTGACCGTCGACGTCGAGGTCACCGCCGACGGGCTGATCGGCCAGGTGCTGCCGCCGCAGCCGGCCCGGATCGAGGTGCTCGGCGGCCCCCGGGCCCCGCGCCCGGTCGCGGCCGACACCCTCGGCCGGTTCACCAGCGACACTCGGCCGGCCGGCCCGTTCGCCCTGCGGCTGCGCGCCGGCGCGGAGGTGATCGTCACCGAGTGGCTGCGGGCCTGACCCCGCTCACCGGGTCACGGGGCAGGACCTGGACTACAGGGCGTCGACGAGCGTGGCCAGCGCAGAGGCGAGCCGGTCCAGGCCCGGCCCGGCGGGGCCGCCCGGCTCGGTCATGTAGACGTCCCGCCGGATCTCCACCATCAGCGCGCCGACCCGGGCGTCGGTGCCGTAGAACTCCAGCGGTACGTACGTCCCCGCGAACGGGCTGTCCAGTCCGGTCTCCCCGCACCCGGCGAACGCCCGGCGCGCGGCCTCGGTCAGCGCCGGCGGGGTGTGGAAGGAGTCCGTGCCCAGGCACACCGGCGGGCGCGGCCCGGCCCCGTGCAGCTCGTAGGGGAGCGGCGCGGCCGGATACGAGTGCACGTCGATGATCACGGCCCGTCCGGTGGCGGCCAGCCGTCCGGCGACCGCCTGAGTCATGGCCTCGGCGTACGGCCGGAAGTAGCGGGCGAGCAGCGGCTCCGGGTCGGTGTCCGCGGGCCGCAGCTCACCGCGGTGCGTGGTCCGCGTGTACACGGCGCCCATACCGGCGGCGAGCATCTCCTCCCGCTCGTCGGGGAACCGCTCCGGGTCCACGACCAGCCGCGACAGGCGGTTCACGAACCGCCAGGGACGGACCCCGGCGAGCGCCGCGGCCCGCTCGGCGATCTCGGCGGTGTGCGCGTCCGTGATGTGGTCCAGCTCCCGCTCCAGTCCCGCGTCGTCCAGCAGGATGCCGCCGCGTACGTCGTCGGGTACCGCCCGCGCGGAGTGCGGCACGTGCAGCAGGACGGGCGAGCCGGCGGCGCCGGGCAGGAGATCGAAGGAGGGCACGGGCGGCTCCCGGGGGTGGTGGGCAGTGGGTACGGCTCCGCCCCGGCCGGGTGGTGCCGGCCGGGGCGGAGCCTACGGCGACTGGGGCGACCGTCGGGTCGCGAGCGTCAGCTCAGCGACGCCAGCGCCTCGTTCCAGGTGGCCGACGGGCGCATGACCGCGTCCGCCTTGGCCTGGTCGACCTGGTAGTAGCCGCCGATGTCGACCGGGGAGCCCTGGACGGCGTTCAGCTCGTCCACGATCCGCTGCTCGTTCGCGGCGAGGGTCTCGGCCAGCGGCGCGAACGCCTTGGCCAGGTCGGCGTCGTCGGTCTGCCCGGCCAGCTCCTGCGCCCAGTACAGGGACAGGTAGAAGTGGCTGCCGCGGTTGTCGATGCCGCCGACGCGCCGGGTCGGGGACTTGTCCTCCTCCAGGAAGGTGGCCGTGGCGCGGTCCAGGGTGTCGGCGAGGACCTTGGCACGGGTGTTGCCGGTGGTCTCGGCGAACTGCTCGAAGGAGGGGACGAGCGCGAAGAACTCGCCGAGGGAGTCCCAGCGCAGGTAGTTCTCCTTGACCAGCTGCTGGACGTGCTTCGGCGCGGAGCCGCCGGCGCCCGTCTCGAACAGGCCGCCGCCCGCCATCAGCGGGACGACCGACAGCATCTTGGCGCTGGTGCCCAGCTCCATGATCGGGAACAGGTCGGTCAGGTAGTCGCGCAGCACGTTGCCGGTGACCGAGATGGTGTTCTCGCCGCGGCGGATGCGCTCCACCGACAGCTTGGTGGCCTCGACCGGGTCGAGGATCCGGATGTCGAGACCCTCGGTGTCGTGCTCCGGGAGGTACTGCCGGACCTTGGCGATCAGCTGCGCGTCGTGGGCGCGGGTCTCGTCCAGCCAGAACACGGCCGGGTCGCCGGTCGCGCGGGCACGGGTGACGGCCAGCTTGACCCAGTCGCGGATCGGGTCGTCCTTGGTCTGGCAGGCGCGGAAGATGTCGCCCGCGGCGACCGGCTGCTCGATCAGCACGTTGCCGGCCCGGTCGGTCAGACGGACGGTGCCGGCGGCCGGGACCTCGAAGGTCTTGTCGTGGGAGCCGTACTCCTCGGCCTTCTGCGCCATGAGGCCGACGTTCGGGACGGAGCCCATGGTCGACGGGTCGTAGGCGCCGTTGGCCCGGCAGTCGTCGATGACGGCCTGGTAGACGCCGGCGTAGGAGGAGTCCGGGATGACGGCGAGGGCGTCGTGCTCCTGGCCGTCCGGGCCCCACATGTGGCCGGAGGTGCGGATCATCGCCGGCATGGAGGCGTCGATGATGACGTCCGAGGGCACGTGCAGGTTGGTGATGCCCTTGTCGGAGTCGACCATGGCGAGGGCCGGGCCCTCGGCGATCTCGGCGTCGAAGGAGGCCTTGATCTCGGCGCCCTCGGGCAGCTTCTCCAGACCCTTCAGGATGCCGCCGAGGCCGTCGTTCGGGGTGAGGCCGGCCGTCTTGAGGGTCTCGCCGTACTTGGCGAACGTCTTCGGGAAGAAGGTGCGCACCACGTGGCCGAAGATGATCGGGTCGGAGACCTTCATCATCGTGGCCTTCAGGTGCACGGAGAACAGGACGCCCTCCTCCTTGGCGCGGGCGACCTGCGCGGCGAGGAACGTGTTCAGCTCGGCCACGCGCAGTACGGAGGCGTCGACGACCTCGTCCTTGCGGACCGGTACGGACTCGCGCAGCACGGTGGTGGTGCCGTCCTCGGCGACCAGCTCGATCCGCAGCTCGCCGTCCTCGGCGATCACCACGGACTTCTCCGTGGAGCGGAAGTCGTTCTCGCCCATGGTCGCCACGTCGGTGCGGGACTCGGTGCTCCAGGCACCCATGCGGTGCGGGTGCGCCTTGGCGTAGTTCTTCACCGAGGCCGGGGCGCGGCGGTCGGAGTTGCCCTCGCGCAGCACCGGGTTGACGGCGGAGCCCTTGACCTTGTCGTAACGGGCGCGGATGTCGCGCTCCTCGTCGGTCCTGGGGTCGTCCGGGTAGTCCGGCAGCGCGTAGCCCTTGCCCTGGAGCTCGGCGACGGCGGCCTTGAGCTGCGGGATCGACGCCGAGATGTTCGGCAGCTTGATGATGTTGGCGGCGGGGGTCTTGGCCAGCTCGCCCAGCTCGGTCAGCGCGTCGGGGACGCGCTGGTCCTCGGTCAGGTACTCCGGGAAGACGGCGATGATGCGCCCTGCCAGCGAGATGTCGCGGGTCTCCACGGGCACACCGGCCTGCGAGGCGTACGCCCGGATCACCGGCAGGAACGAATGCGTCGCCAGGGCCGGGGCCTCGTCTGTGTAGGTGTAGATGATGGTCGAGTCAGTCACCGGGTGCTCCGCTCCACGTCTGCAACATTGCTCGACATCAAGATATCTCGTGACCGGGGTCGGTGGGACAGGGGTCCTGGCCGGAAAACTCCCCGCCGCCCATCTCGCGCGCGATCCAGCGGCATATCACGTCCACCACGTACAAGTGTTCGATACGGGTCAGCTCCCGTCCGGCGGGGATGCCGTGCCACCGTGCGAGGCAGCTCCGGCAGCAGGTGGCGGTGGCGTGCTGGGCCACGAACACCGGATGCCCGCGGTACGGCGTCTGCTTGCCGTCCTTGTACGGCTCGGCCGGCGCCAGTCGCTTGGCGACCAGGTCGTACGCGTGCCAGCGGAGGGTCGCCGGCCCCTTCAGCGCGGCGGTCGCCCGGTCCCGGCCGCGCAGGCGGAAGCCCGCCCGGAAGGGTTGCCGGGCGAGCGCGTCCAGCCGCCGGTCCAGGGAGCGGAGCGCGCGGGCCCGGTCCTCGTCCATCACCGGCCCCCGCCGGCTCAGGCCAGCAGCCGGCGCTTCTGGCTCTCGAACTCCTCGTCCGTGAGGACTCCCTGCGCCTTGAGGTCGGCCAGCTGCTTGAGCTGGTCGATCCGGTGGCTCATGTCGTCGGCGGTGGAAGCGGAGGCGGGAGCGGCGGCGGGGGGTGCGGCGGGCGGGGGCGGCGGGGCCTGTTGCTGCTGCGCGTACTGCTGCTGGTCGTACGTCTGCTGCTGGTCGTAGTCCTGCTGCGCCCAGCGGCCCGCCTGCCGCCGGGAGACCCGGTTGGACACGGCGGTGGCGGTTCCGGCGACGACGGCTGTGCGTGCGACGCCCCGAAGCAGTCCGGGCATGTCGGTCATCTCCCAAGTCGATCGATGCGCCGGCCGGTGCGGGACCGGCTCAGGCGGCTGCGGAACCGCCGGGCGGCACGGTGTCCTCCATGGCGTCCAGGGAGGCGAGCAGGGCCTGCACGGGGATGCGGCCGCTCGCGACGAGCTGCCCCCCGCTGCGCCGCAGCGCTCGGGCCAGCGGAGCGGCCCACAGGTTCTCGTACACCAGCACCGCGGACGCGTTGCCGGGTTCCAGGGCGTGGGCGGCCTCCTCCAGGTCGCTCTGGTCCAGCACGCCGGACGAGGCTCCTTCGAAGACGGACAGATCCACCTCGTCACCGAGATCCTTCAGTTCCAGCGCGACGACCGAGCCGTCCGTCTCCTTGCGTACGAACGCCAGGTCGATGACGCGGATGATGCCGCGCTCGGCGAGATCGACCAGCAGCGGGAACGCCTCGCCCGTCATGCGGTTCCCGGGGAACTCGATGACCAGGTAGTCGACGGGTCCCATCTCTTCGACACTGTCCATGGCCACTCCTCATCGAAACCGGACAAGAGCCGGGCAAGAGCCGGACAGGAGCCGGGGCCGTCGCCCGTCCGGCCGTACCGTCGCCCTGGCAGCGCCTTCGCGGCCGATGGCCGGCAGCCCCCGCCTGCCATTGCAGCACGCGGTCCCGGCCCCCGCACGTCCGCGCCCGTGAGCACGGCGGGCCCGACGGCGGCCCGGTGCGAGGTGTGGTGCGTCTTCTCCGTCAGCCGCGCGGACGACACCTGCCCGTCCGCGTGAGCCGCCCCGGCCGCCCGCCGGGGTGCCGCCGGCGGGCTCACCCCCCACTCTGGACGCAGCGAACGCTGGCAGTGCGGACAGAGGCAGCGAAGGGAACATCGTCATGCCGTGCCCGGAACCCTGATGGCGGCGGACGGGCGTGCCCAGCGGCTGATGGCCCGGGCGCGGTCGGCGCACCGGCGGGCGGAGAGCCGCCTGCCGGTGCTCACGCACCTTGCGGACCGCATGGTGGCCGTGAACATCTTTGACTCCGCCACCCGTCTGGCCGCGCAGTGCTTCCTGACCGCGGTCCCGCTGCTCTTCGTGGTCGCGGCCTACGCCCCGCCGGGGGTGCGCCACCAGCTGGTCGACTCCGTGCAGGCGGTGTTCGGGCTGTCCGGGACGGCGAACACCGAACTGGAGCGCGTGCTCCAGCCCACGACGAACGATCTCCAGCAGGCCACCGGCGTGGTGGGCGCCCTGATGGTGCTGCTGTCGGCCACCGCGGTCAGCCGGGCGCTGCAACGCCTGTGCAAGCGCGCCTGGGAGATCCCCCGGGCGGGCACCAGGGTCGCCCTCTGGCGGTGGCCGGCCTGGCTCCTCCTGTGGCTCGGTGTCCTGGTCCTCCAGGGACCCGTGCGGGACGGGTTCGGGGCCGGCGTCTGGCTGGGCGCCCCGCTCACGCTCGTCGTCCAGACGGGCCTGTGGTGGTGGACCCAGCATCTGCTGCTGGGCGGACGCATCGGCTGGCGGCCCCTGCTGCCGGGCGCCGTGATCACGGCGGCCGTCCTCACCGCGATGACGGTCACCGCCCGCCTGTACATGCCGCACGCGCTCGACCGCGCCATGACCGAGTACGGCCCCGTCGGTTCCGTGTTCGTGCTGCTCTCCTGGCTGATCGTGGTCTGCGTCGCGGCCACCGTCAGCGTCACCGCGGGCGCCGTCCTGGCACAGGAGCCCTCCCTCGCCCGCCGCCTGGGCAGCCCGCCGCCCCTGCGCGACGGCCGCCCGCCCGACGCCTGACGGCCCGCCGGGGCGTGCCCGGCGTCGTCCGTCCGGTCCACCCGGCGTGCGACCGGGCCACGGAGCTGAGGCAATGGGCCGTGTCCAGGCACCTACCGCGCCGGGAGAGCCCCGTGACCGAGCCGACCGACCCGCACCCGCCGGACCCGGACCCGGACCGAGACCGGAACCGGAACCGGTCATCGGACCCGGACCGGTCCTCGGACGCGGACCCGAAGCGGTCCTCGGACCCGGACCCGGACCCGGACCCGGACCCGGACCCGGACCCGGACCCGGACCCGTCCCCGGACCCGTCCCCGGATCCGGGCCGGACCCCGCAGGACCGTGCGGCCACCGCTCCCGGCGGTACGGGGCGGCCACCCGGCGGGAAGGCCGGCGGAAACGCCGCCGGTGCCGCCGGCCGCACGGCGCGCAGCGTGGCCTCGGCCCTGCTCATCGTTCTCGCCTGCGTTCTCGTCCCGGTCGCCCTCATGGCCACCTGGGTGCACGACATCGCACTCGACACCGACCGCTACGTCTCCACCGTCGCGCCCCTCGCCACCGACCCCGCCGTCCAGGACGCCGCCGTCCACCGCGTCACCGAGGCCGTGGACACCCACGTGAACGGCGCGCAGGCCGCCGCGGACATGGCCTCCTGGCTGCGGTCCCAGGGCCTGCCGCCGCGCGCCGCCGACGCGATCCGGGGGCTGGGGCCGCAGCTCGACTCCGCCGTCGACCAGTCCGTCACCAGGATCGCCACGCGTGTCGTCGAGAGCGACGCCTTCGCCGCGGTGTGGCGCACCGCCAACCGCGCCGCCCACAACGCCGTCGTGCACGCCCTGACCGGCAAGGGGCGCGGGGCGGTCGGAGTCAGCGAGGGCACGGTCACCCTGGACGTGGGCACGGCCGTCGACCGGGTCAAGAAGGAGCTGGTCGACGCGGGCCTGAAACCCGCCGACAAGATCCCGCAGGTGAACAAGGAGTTCGTGCTGTTCCAGTCCGACCAGCTCGCCAAGTACCGCAAGGCCGCGCACCTCCTCGACATCGTCGGGAACTGGTTCCCGGTGCTGGTCGTCGTCCTCGGCGCCGCCGGAGTGCTCCTGGCCCACCGGCGCCGGCGAGCCCTGGTACGCACCGCGCTGGGAGCCTCCCTCGCCTGTCTGGTGGTCGCCGTCGCCCTGGTCGTGGCCCGCCACTACTACCTCGACCACCTGCCGCGCCAGGTCCAGTCCGAGGCCGCCGCCGCGGCCGTCTTCGACACCCTGCTCCGCTTCCTGCGGGTCAGCCTGCGGACGGCCGTCGTCCTGGGCGTCGTCATCGCCCTGGGCGCCTATCTCATCGGGCCGGGCCGGCTGCCCGTGGCGATCCGGGGCGCGTCCGACCACACGGCGGACTCCGCGGCGCGGTGGGCGGCGGGCCACCACATCGGCACCGGGCAGGTCGGCGCCTGGACCCTGGCCTACCGCCGGTGGCTCACCCTGGCCGCCCTGCTGGTCATCGCGTTCGTCTTCGCGCTCTGGAACCACCCGACGGTTCTCACGGTCCTGCTGCTGGTCCTGGTCCTCCTCGGCATCCTGGCGCTGCTCGCCCTGCTGGCGGCCACCGCCCGCGTCCAGGCCCCCGCGGCAGGCGGGCGGACGCGTCCGCCCGGCGACGAGCACTGACGGCGGCACCCGCCCCACCGGCGATTCTGCGCCGGGCGGGCACCCGTGCGCGGCCCCGCCGGTCCCGCGCGAACTGCGCGGGGGCCCCGGGACTGGGATGCTGATCGAGTGGAGTCCTCTCCACGGTCCGACGGACAGGTGGTGACCCAGTGTCCGAGAGGCAGCACAACGCCCCGGGGCCGGCCGTCGCGTACGTCGACCCGCTGGGCGAGCCGTTCCTCCAGACCCGGTTCGCGGTACCGGCCAGACCGGCCACCTTCCTGCGCCGCCCACGGCTCGCCGCACACCTCGACCAGGCCTTCGACACCCCGCTGACGATGGTCGACGGCTCGGCCGGCGCGGGCAAGACCCTCATGGTCGCGGACTGGGCCGCCGGGCTGCGCCGGCCGGTCGCCTGGCTGACGGGTGAGCCGGGGGAGCAGGGCTGCGGGATGTTCTGGGCCTATGTGCTCCAGGCCCTGCGCGCCGTCGGCGTGCCGCTCCCGCCCGGCATCGGCTGCCCCGGGGACGCCGGCCGGGTGGAGCACCGGCTGCTGGTCCGGCTCGCCGACGCCCTCAGCGGGCGCGAGCGGCCCGTCGTCCTCGTGCTCGACGACTCCGACCGGATGACCTCTCCGCCGGTCGCCGAACAGCTGGAGTTCGTCCTGCACCACGCCGGAGCGGGCCTGCGCCTGATACTCGTCTCCCGCACCGAGCCGCTGCTGCCGCTGCACCGCTACCGGGCGGCCGGAGCCGTCACCGAGATCCGGGACGCCGAGCTGGCCTTCACCGAGGAGGAGGCCGCGGCACTCCTGGAACTGCACGGACTGCGGCTTCCCGCGGAGGCCACCCGCGCCCTGGTGAAGCGCACCGGGGGGTGGGCCGCCGGGCTGCGCCTGAGCGCCCTGGCCGCCGAGCGGAGCCCGGACCCCGAGAGGTACCTGAAGGACTTCGAGGCGGGCCGCAGCACGATCGCGGACTACCTGCTCGCCGAGGTGCTCAAGCGGCAGACGGCCCGCACGCAGGACCTCCTGCTGCGGGTCAGCGTCACGGACCGTTTCTGCCCCGCTCTGGCCGCCGAGCTGACCGGCCACGGCGGTGCGGAGCCGATCCTCACCGCGCTGCACAGCCAGAACGCGTTCGTGGAGGACCTGGGACAGTCCTGGTACCGCCTGCACCCCCTGTTCGGGGAGATCCTCCGGGCCCATCTGCGGGCCCGCTCGCCCGGGCTGGAACCGGAACTCCACCGGCGTGCCGCGCGGTGGCTGCGGGCCTCCGGCCTCATCCCCGAGGCGCTGGCGCACGGCGCCGCCGCGGGCGACTGGAACTTCACCGCCCGGGCCCTCGTCGACGACCTGGCGATCGGCCAGCTGCTGGGCGGACTGCGCGCGGACGGCCTCACCGAGCTGTTCTCACCGATGGGACCCGAGGTCACGAGCGCGGCGGCGGACCTGGTGCGCGCCGCCCGCGACCTGTCCGAGCGCGAGGTGGACCGGGGCCTGGCCCATCTGCGCCGGGCCGAGGAGCACCTGGCCGCACAACCGTCCGACGCCGCGCGACCGTCCGACGCCGCGCTCCGGCTGAGCTGTCTGCTGCTCCAGACCCTGGGGGCCCGGCTGTCCGGGTCGCCCGGCACGGCAGAGCAGGCCGTGGCAGCCGCCGGGGACCTGCGGGGCGAGGTCTCCGCCCGGCTGCTGGAGAAGCATCCCGAACTCACCGCCCTCCTGCTGACCCACCTGGGCTCGGCCCGGCTGTGGGCCGGCCGCTTCGACGACGCGCGCGCCGCGCTGTCCGAGGTGGCCTCGGGCCCGGGCGGGGCGGCGACCGCGCTGCCCCGGGAGGACTCCCTCGGACAGCTGGCCCTGATCGACTACCTGGACGGCCGGCTCTGCCGGGCCGAGCGCACCGCGCTGGCGGCCCTGACCGGGACGGAGACGTCCGGCGCGGGCCACTCCCGCTCGGTCGGCGAGGGCCTCGGCCGGCTGGTGCTGGCGGCCGTGGCCGTGGACCGCGGCGAACTCGGGCGGGCCCAGACCCTGCTGGACGAGGCGGCCGACCGCGGCTCGCCGCGCGATCCGGTGACGGCCACCAGCCGGTCCCTCGCGACGGCGGGACTGCTGCTGGCCCGGGACGAGCCCGTGGCCGCCGCGGCGGCGGCCGTCCCCACCGTGCCGGCCCTTGTGGCCTCCCCCTGGGCGGAGGTCCGGACGGCGCTGATCGCCTCCGCGGCCCATCTGGCCGAGGGCCGTCCGGACAGTGCCGTCAAGGTCCTCGACGACGTCTCCTGCGCCGATGAGCCCGCGTACGCGGCCGACATCGCCTGGGCCCAGCTCGCCGCCGGGAACCGCGAGGCGGCCATCGGCCTGCTCGACCGGGCCGGGACCGGTGACCGTACCGGCCCGCGGACGACCGTCCGGGCCGCGCTGGTGCGCGCCCGGGACGCCGAGGAGGCGGGGGACACCGCCACCGCCCGCAAGCAGCTCGCCCATGCCCTCCTGGAGGCCCGGCGGGAGCGGCTGCGGCGGCCCTTCCTCGACGCCGGGCCCGGTATCCGGCGCCTCCTGGCCTCGCCGTCCCTCCAGGGGCTGGCCGCGGGCTGGCTCACGCCGGCCGGCTCCGGCCCGCGGGACGGCCCGGGACCGGACGCGTACGCCCCGTCCCTCGTCGTGGAGGAGCTGAGCGGGCGCGAGCGCGAGGTCGTGGGCGGGCTGGCCGACATGATGTCCACGGAGGAGATCGCCGCCCACCTGTACGTCTCCGTCAACACGGTGAAGACCCACCTCAAGAGCGTCTACCGCAAACTCGGGGTGAACGGACGCGCCGACGCGGTACGCCGGGCCCGCGAGCACGGGCAGATCTGACCGTCCGCCGGGCGGGCGTCCGCGGCCGGCGGGGACCGCGTGGCCGGCATGGCGGTGCCACGAGTGCACAAGAAAGGCGGCGGCGATGTCCTCGACCGACCGGGCCACGGCCCCCGAACGCCGGACCGGGCGCCGCTCCCACGCCGACTACACGGGCGCCGTGTACGGGTCCATGCTCGCCGCGTCCGTGGTGATCGGCGCCTCCGGCCTCGGTGAGTTCCCCCGGCTGGAGCTGGTGCTCCTGCTGCTGGTCACCGGCCTGGTCTTCTGGATCGGGCACGTCCACGCCCACCTGTTCGGGGCCCGCCTCGCGCAACGCTCCCTGGACCGGCCGACGGTGCTGCGGGTGTGCCGCGAGGAGTGGCCGATCGTCGAGGCGGCAGTCCCGCCGGCCGTCGCGGTGGCCGTCAGCCCGCTGTTCGGCCTGGGCGTGCAGGGCGCGGGCTGGCTGGCGGTCGGGGTGGCCGTGGCCGGTCAGGTGGGCTGGTCCGCGGTGGGCGCGCGGCGGGCGGGCGCGTCCTGGCGTCTGGTGGCGGGCGCCGCGGCGGTCAATCTGCTGCTCGGCCTGGCGATCATCTCGTTCAAGATCGTCGTCACCCACTGACCCGCCGCACCGGTCCCGGGGGGCGGGTCACCTGCGCCGGGTGAGGCCCCGCGCGGCCGGACGGAGCAGGATCACGAGGAGACCGCAACCGGCCCGCGGCGGGAGAAGGCCACATGCGCTACGAGATCCGTGTCGATGGACACATGTCGGAGACCATGGCCCAGGCCTTCCCGGAACTCGAGCGGGTGCTGATGTCCGGGCAGACGATCCTGTTCGGTCCCGTCATCGACGAGGCGCACCTCTACGGGCTGCTCAACCGCTGCCAGTCGCTCGGGCTGCGGGTCGTGGAGATGCGGCAACTGCCGGAGTGAACGGCGTCCCGGCCCGGCGCCGCCCTCCTTGCCGTGCGGTCCGCCCACGGCTCACCCCCTGCCCGGGCCGCACCGCGAGGATCACCCGCGGTGGGTGATCCGGCGCCCCGTCGCCCCGGCCATGCTGTTGAGCCGAGGGGCCGTGTGCCGTCCTGCCGGGGATCGGCGGACGGTCCGGTCAGGGACACGCGAGGAGGAGCCATGACCGAGTCGCGTGGACAGGCGCCGCGCTCCGGACAGTCGTATCTGTCCGGCGGGACGGCCACCGGCCCCACCGAGGCCATGACGGTGATCGCCCGCTCCTGGACCTGGACCCTGGGAGCGGCGGTCGTCACGCTCGTACCGGGCGTGCTGATCCTCGTCTGGCCGGACGAGACGCTGCACGTCCTGGCGGTCATCATCGGGCTCTGCCTGCTGCTCAACGGCGCGTTCCGGTTCGTCACGGCGTTCGCGCGGGATGAGCACGGGGAACGGCTGCCCGGGCTGCTGGCCGCGGTGCTGTACGTCCTGGCCGGCGTGCTCTGCCTGCGCAACCCGTTGCAGACCATCGCCGCCCTGTCACTGATCGTCGGGCTGGTCTGGCTGGCGTCCGGCGTCCTCACGCTCTACACGGCGATCGCCGTCCGGGAGCTGCCGCACCGGGGTGTCGTCCTGGGGGCCGCGCTGCTCGGCATCGTCGCCGGGATCGTGGTGCTGGCGCTGCCCGCCGAGTCGGCGCGCGCGCTGACCCGGCTGCTCGGCCTGTGGCTCGTGCTGCTGGGCCTGGTCGAGCTGGGCGTCGCCTTCGCCTGGCGGGCCGCCCTGCGCAGGAGCGGCGGCACCCTGCCGGGCGCGCCCGGCCCGACGGCCTGACCCCGCGCACACGCTCACCCGCTCCGGGTGAGGACGCGCCCGGCTCGCCGTGTGCACGCTGAAAGCGGCAGAAGCCGGCTCGGCGAACCGTACGTGCCGGCGCACCGGACGGAGGAGAGACATGAGCGCGCAGAACTACCTCGCGTACGACTATCCACTGCTGAGCGCCTTCTGGACCATGCTGGTGTTCTTCCTGTGGATCCTGTGGTTCGTCCTGCTGTTCCGGATCATCGTGGACATCTTCCGCGACGACGACATGAACGGCTGGGCCAAGGCCGGCTGGACGCTGTTCGTCGTCGTGCTGCCCTTCCTGGGCGTCTTCGTCTACCTGATCGCCCGCGGCAAGGGCATGGGCAAGCGCGAGATGGCGGAGGCGCGCGCCCGGCAGGAGGCCCTCGACTCCTACGTACGCCAGACCGCGCAGTCCGGTGAGGCACGGCCCAGCCACGCCGACGAACTCGGCAAGCTGTCCGAGATGCGCTCCCGCGGCGACATCACCGACGACGAGTTCCGCAGGGCCAAGGAGCTGGTGCTCACCGGCGCCGGCCCGGCCCGTCCCTCCGACACCGTGCCCACCGCCTCCGGGCGCTGAGCGGCCCCCACGACAACGAATCGAGGACTCCGTATGACCGCCACACATCCCACCGGTGCCCACACGCGCTCCGCCAAGCAGGCGTGGGCGGGCGGCCTGACATCCTTCGCCGGGGTCATGCTGTCGATCGCCGGACTGCTCGGCGTCTTCCGGGGCATCATGGCGATCGCCCACGACGACGTCTTCGTCTCGACACCCAACTACGTCTTCAAGTTCAACCTCACGAGCTGGGGCTGGATCCACCTGGTCCTGGGTGTGATCGCGGTGATCGTGGGCTTCGGTCTGCTGGGGCGGGCGACGTGGGCACGCGTGTCCGGCGTGGTCATCGCCGGGCTGGTCATCATCGCCAACTTCCTCTCGCTGCCGTACTACCCGCTGTGGTCGATCGTGCTGATCGCGCTCTCCGGGTTCATCATCTGGGCGCTCTGCGTTCTCGAGGACGACGACCTCGCCACAAGTCCGTAGCGGGGGAGGGGAGGAGACACGATGGACAGGTACCCGCCCATAGCGGAGCACGGGCTGGTGGGTGACCTCCAGACGGCGGCCCTGGTGTCGTCCGGAGGGACCGTCGACTGGTGGTGCACCCCCCGCTTCGACTCGCCCAGCGTCTTCGCCTCGCTGCTGGACAGCGAGCGCGGCGGACACTGCCGGCTCGCCGCGGACGGCCTCGACGGCAGCGTGTCGGTCCGGCAGCTGTACCTGTCCGACACGGCGATCCTGATCACCCGGTTCATGGGGCCGGGCGGAGTCGGCGAGGTGGCCGACTTCATGCCCCCCGTCGACTCCCCGGCACCCACCGACCGGCACCGTCTGATCAGGGTCGCCCGGGTCCTGCGGGGCAGCCTGCCCTTCGCCTTCACGTGCAGGCCGCGCTTCGACTACGGGCGGGCCCCGCACTCGCTCGACGTCACCGACGACCACCAGGCCGTCCTGCGCGGCCCGGGCACCGACCTGCACGTCCAGTCCACCACCGGGGCCGTTCTGCGGGCCGACGGCTCGGACGTCACCGCACGCTTCACCCTCGGCGCGGGACAGGCCGCCGCCTTCGTGCTGACCAGCGCGGCCGGCGACGCCCCCGCTCCGCGCGTCCCCGTGCTGCCCGAGATCGCCGAGGACATCGAGCAGTGCCGCCTGTTCTGGCTGTCCTGGCTGCGCTCCAGCACCTACCACGGCCGCTGGCAGGACATGGTGAACCGGTCGGCCATCACCCTGAAACTGCTCACCTACGCGCCGACGGGGGCGCCCATCGCCGCCGCCACCATGGGACTTCCCGAACAGGTCGGCGGCGAACGCAACTGGGACTACCGCTACACCTGGATACGGGACGGCTCGCTGTCCGTGGGCGCCCTGACCGACCTGGGCTTCAAGGCGGAGGCGTACGCCTTCCGGCGCTGGCTGCGCGACCGCGTCGAGGCCGGCGGCACCGCCTCTGGCGACCCCTTGCAGATCATGTACCGCGTGGACGGCGACCCCCACCTGGGCGAGGAGGCCCTCGACCACCTGGAGGGCTACCGGGGTTCACGGCCGGTCCGGGCGGGCAACGCGGCCGTCGACCAGCTCCAGCTGGACATCTACGGCGAGGCTTCGGACGCCCTGTCGGTCGGCGGTGACATCGGCGCGGTCCGCGGCTGGAAGGCGATGAGCGGCGTACTGGACTGGCTGGCCGACAACTGGGACCGGCCGGACGAGGGCATCTGGGAGACCCGGGGCGGGCGGCAGAACTTCACCTACAGCCGGTTGATGACCTGGGTCGCCTTCGACCGGGGCATACGGGCCGCCACCGACTTCTCCCGCCCCGCCGACACCGCCCGCTGGACAGCCGTCCGGGACGCGGTCTTCCACCAGATCATCGAGCGGGGCTGGCACGACAAGCGGCAGGCCTTCGTCCAGCACTTCGACACCGACGTCCTGGACGCCTCGCTGCTGCTGATGCCCCGGGTCGGGTTCCTCTCCCCGCGCGACCCCGACTGGATCAGCACGCTCGACGCCATGGACGGGGAACTGGTCAGCGACAGCCTGGTCTACCGGTACGACCCGGCGGCCTCGCCCGACGGACTGCGCGGCTCCGAGGGCACGTTCAACCTGTGCAGCTTCTTCTACGTCGAGGCCCTCGCCCGCAGCGGCCGGCTCCACCAGGCCCGGTACGCCTTCGACAAGATGCTCACCTACGCCAACCACGTCGGCCTGTTCGCCGAGGAGATCGGTCCGTCGGGGGAGCAACTCGGCAACTTCCCCCAGGCGTTCACGCATCTCGCCCTGGTCACCGCCGCCATGGCCCTCGACGAGGAACTGGGCCGGGCCACGACGGGCACCGAGGCCGGCACGGCCAGGCATCCCGCCATCCAGGGCCTCACGACCCCCACCGAGGTCACGGGGGAGGGGACCGCGGGTGACTGACAGGGCCGGCCGGACACAGCCGCCGCCGGAGCAGCGGCGGATACTCGCCGCGCTGGCCCTCGCCCAGTTCATCTGTAGCTTCGCCGGCTCCAACATGAACGTGATGATCAACGACATCAGCAAGGACCTCGACACCAGCGTCCAGGGCGTCCAGGTGGCCATCACCGTCTTCCTGCTGGTGATGGCCGCGCTGATGATCCCCGGCGGCAAACTGACCGACCGCTACGGCCGCAAGCGCTGCTTCGTCGTCGGACTCCTCGTCTACGGCGTCGGCGCGCTGCTGAGCGCGGTGTCCCCGGGGCTCGGTGTCCTCATCCTGGGCAACTCCGTCCTGGAGGGCGTCGGCACGGCACTGCTCATCCCACCCGTCTACATCCTCACCACGCTCCTCTACCCGGATCTGACCTCCCGCGCCCGCGCGTTCGGGATCATCATGGCGCTGGGCGGCATCGGGGCCGCGGCGGGACCGCTGATCGGCGGGCTCATCACCACCGGCATCAGCTGGCGCGCGGCCTTCGTGTTCCAGGCGCTGGTGATCGCGGTGATCGTCTGGCTCAGCCGCCGCATCGAGGACCCCCTGCCCCCGGACCCCACCCGTTCCTTCGACACCTCCGGAGCGGTCCTGTCCGCGACGGGCCTCGTCCTGGTCGTCATGGGCATCCTGGCGGCGGACAACAACCTCTGGCTGATGATCGCCCTGATCGTCCTCGGCATCCTCGTCCTCGCCTGGTTCCTCCGCTCGTCGGGCGCCAAGGAACGGGCCGGCAAGGAACCGCTGCTCTCGCTCGGCCTGTTCCGCAATCGCACCTCCAACCTCGGGCTGATCACGCAGAACGCCCAGTGGCTGCTGCTCATGGGCACCTCGTTCACGGTGGCCGCCTACCTCCAGGTGGTGCGCGGCTACGACGCCATCCAGACCGGCGTGATCTTCACGGCGGCCACGCTCGGGCTGCTCGTGACGTCGCTGTCCGCAGAAGCGCTGGCACGGCGGCGGTCCCAGCGGACGCTGATCACGACCGGCTTCGTGATCGCCGTCGCGGGTGTCGGGGTACTGGTCGGCCTGGCCGGCAGTTTCTCCACGGCCTGGGCGTTCGCGCCCGGACTGCTCCTCGTCGGGCTCGGCCTGGGCCTGATGCTGACGCCGTCGGTGAACGTCGTCCAGTCGAGCTTCCCGGAGGAGCGGCAGGGCGAGATCTCCGGCCTGTCCCGCAGCGTGTCCAACCTCGGCTCGTCCTTCGGTACGGCGATCGCCGGGACCATCCTCGTGGCGGGACTCTCCAAGGGCGCGTACGCCGTCGCCATGATCACGCTCGCGGTGATCGGCCTGGGCGGCCTCGCCGCGGGGGCCCTGCTCCCGCGGACCCCGGCCCCGGCCGCGGCCCGCGACACCCCGGCCGGCGCACCGGGGAGCCGGACGTAGGGTCAGCTCCGGTTCCGGCCGCCGTCGACCACGGATCGGCTCCGGGACGAGGGCTACCTGCCCCCGGCACAGGGTTGCTGCTTCGTGGCCGGCTGCGCATCCTGCTGGCATGCGCTTCTCCGTCAACATCCCGAACTTCGGTGACTTCGCCGACCCCCGCAACGTCGCGGCCGTCGCGGCTGCTGCCGAAGACGCAGGCTGGGACGGGCTCTTCGTCTGGGACCACGTCCTGCATCGACAGCACCGGGGACGCCCCTTCGCAGATCCCTGGATGCTGCTGACCGCAGCCGCGCTGGCCACCTCCCGGATCCGACTCGGCACACTGCTGACGCCGGTCCCCCGATACCGTCCGCAGCAACTGGCCCGCCAAGTGGCCACCCTGGACCACCTCAGCGGCGGCCGGGTGATCTTCACCGCCGGCCTGGGCGGTCCGGTCGAGGACGAGTACCGCAGCTTCGGCGACGCCGCCGAGCCACACGTGCTCGCCGAGCGGCTGGACGAGGGACTGGAGCTGTTGGGCCGCTTCTGGTCCGGCGAGCCGGTGGACCACCACGGTCGGCACTACGAGGCCCGGGACGTGGCGCTGCTGCCCGCCAGTGTGCAACGGCCCCGCCCGCCGGTGTGGATCGGCGGGTTCTGGCCGCGTCGTGCGCCCATGCGGCGGGCAGCGCGGTGGGACGGCGCGGCGCCCCTCTTCGAGACGGCCTCGCACGGTCATGTGCCGGCCGTGGCGGAGGTACGCGACCTGGTCGGCTATGTGCGCGAACACCGTACAGCCGGGAACGAGCGCCCCTTCGAGTTCGTGCTCGGCGGTGCCACGCCGCCGGACGCGGCGAAGGCCGGAGATGTGATCGGTCCCCTGCGCGACGCCGGTGCCACTTGGTGGGACGAGCGACAGGTCCAGACCGGCCCCGACCTGGACCGCCTCTCCCCGGTGCTGCGCCGCGTGGAGGCAGGGCCGCCCGTGGTCTGACCAGCCGTGCGCCGCTGTGCCGGGGTTTCGCCGCGATCCCGTCCTACTCGGTCCGGAAGGACTCCGGGGTCATCTCCTCGGCGCTGCGCTGCTGCGGGATCACCACCGCGCCCTGCTGGAGGGACACCGTGCGGGTGGGAGCCGGGATGCGGATGCCCTCCTCGCGGTAGCGGCGGTGCAGGCGCTTGATGAACTCGTGCTTGATCCGGTACTGGTCACTGAACTCGCCCACACCGAGGATCACCGTGAAGCCGATCCTGGAGTCGCCGAAGGTGTGGAAGCGGATGGCGGGTTCATGGTCGGGGACCGCGCCCGCGACGTCCTTCATGACCTCCGTGACCACCTCCGCGGTCACCCGCTCGACGTGCTCCAGATCGGAGTCGTAGCTCACGCCCACCTGCACCAGTACGGTCAGCCCCTGCTCCGGGCGGGTGTAGTTAATCATGTTGGCCTTGGCGAGCTGGCCGTTGGGGATGACCACCAGGTTGTTGGAGAGCTGGCGGACCGTCGTCTGACGCCAGTTGATGTCGACGACGTAGCCCTCCTCACCGCTGCTCAGCCGGATGTAGTCGCCCGGCTGGACGGTCCTGGACGCGAGGATGTGGACGCCCGCGAAGAGGTTGGCGAGCGTGTCCTGCAAGGCCAGGGCCACGGCCAGACCGCCCACACCCAGGGCGGTGAGCAGGGGCGCTATCGAGATGCCGAGGGTCTGGAGGACGATCAGGAATCCGATCGCCAGGACCAGCACCCGGGTGATGTTGACGAAGATCGTCGCCGAGCCCGCCACGCCCGAACGGGACTGGGTGACCGTACGCACCAGGCCGGCGACGACCCGGGCCGCGGAGAACGTCACCACGGCGATCAGCCAGACCTGGAGCCACTGGTCGGCATGGTGCTGGACGGCTCCGGTGAGCGGCAGCACCGCCGCTGCCGCCGCCGCGCCGCCCGCGATCGCCGCCCACGGCACGACCGAGCGCAGCGCGTCCACGATGACGTCGTCACCGCTCCAGCGGGTCCGCTTGGCGTGCCCCGCGAGCCAGTGCAGCAGGGTGCGCGACAGGAAGGCGAGCAGCAGGCCCGCCCCCAGGGCGATTCCGGCGAGGACGAGGTCGTCCAGGGTCGGTGTGCGGTTCACCGGTCACCCCCCGGGCACGGAACCGCTACGGAAGGCCTGCGGGGAAGTCTCGTCACGTTGCCACCTGCTCGATGTCCGGGATGTGCGACCGCGCCGGCCCCGGAACTCCGGTGACCGGCGCGTTCGTTCATCCTGCCGTATCCGGTACGCGCGTCCGTACCGGGACCGGCGCTCACCGGACAGCCGGCTCAGACGATGCCCTCGGCCAGGTCGGCCTGTTCGCGGTCGCTGCCGTAGGCGGCCGTGGTGGGCGTGCCGTACGACCGGCGGGCGACGTACCACCAGACGCTGGCGAGGACCAGGACCACGGCGAGCGCCACCGACGCGTAGTTCATCGTGTCGACGTTGACCGGTGACGACTGCGGCAGGCAGAACAGGACGGTCACGCACGCCACCCACACGACCGCCACCCAGCCGACCGGTCCGCTCCAGCGGCCCAGGTGCCACGGCCCCCGCTGGAACCGGTCGCCCGCGCGCAACCGCAGGTAGACGGGGATCGCGTAGGCCGGGGTGATGCCGATGACGTTGATGGCGGTCACCGCGTTGTACGCCGTCGCCGAGTACAGCGACGGCAGGGCCAGGACGCAGGCCACGGCGACGGACAGCCAGACCGCGGCGACCGGGGTCTGGGTGCGGTCGCTCACCTTGCGCCACAGGTGCGAGCCGGGCAGCGCCCCGTCCCGGCTGAACGCGAACACCATCCGGCTGGCCGCGGCGACCTCGGCGTTCCCGCAGAACAGCTGGGCGACGATCACCACGAGCAGCAGCGCGCTGGCGCCACCGGTGCCGAGACCGTCGAGCAGGATCTGGGCGGGCGGCACACCGGTGTCCGTGGTGCGCGTGGCGTCGTAGTCCTGGATGGCGAAGGTCAGCCCGGCCAGCAGGGCGAAGCCGGCCAGCCAGGAGACCCAGATGGCCCGGACGATGCCGCGGGACGCGGCCACCGAGGCGTGCGAGGTCTCCTCCGACAGGTGGGCGGAGGCGTCGTAACCGGAGAAGGTGTACTGCGCGAGCAGCAGGCCGATCGCCGCCACGTACAGCGGGTTGTGCCAGCCGGTCTCGTTGACGAACTTCGTGAACACGAAGGACGGCGACCGGTGGTGGTCGGGGACGACCGCCAGCGCGCCGACGATCAGCGCGACACCCGCCAGGTGCCACCACACGCTGACCGAGTTGAGCACGCTGACCAGGCGGACTCCGAACAGGTTCAGCACCGCGTGCAGCAGCAGGATCACGCAGAAGATCAGCATGGTCCTGCCGGGCGTCGGCTGGAAGCCCCATTGGAGGTTGGCGAACGCGCCGGTGAACAGGGCGGCGCCGTAGTCGATGCCGGCGATCGCGCCGAGCAGCCCCAGCAGGTTCAGCCAGCCGGTGTACCAGCCCCAGCGCCGGCCGCCGAGCCGGTCGGCCATGTAGTACAGGGCGCCCGAGGTCGGGTAGGCGCTGGTGACCTCGGCGAGCGCGAGCCCGACGCACAGCACGAACACGCCGACGCCGGCCCAGCCCCACAGCATCACGGCGGGGCCGCCGGTGTTCAGGCCGAAGCCGTACAGGGTCATGCAGCCGGACAGGATCGAGATCACCGAGAAGCTGATCGCGAAGTTGCCGAAACCGCCCATGCGGCGGGCCAGCACCGGCCGGTAGCCGAGTTCACGCAGGCGCTGTTCCTCGTCCTGCTGCGGCAGGCCCTTGGCGGGTACGGACGAGGGATCGGGGATGGGGGACACGCGGGGACCTCCGGGATCAACAGGTTGTCGAACAGGGCACGTTCAGGGGGGAGCGTGGATTTCCTGGTGCGGGGAGTTCCGGGGTGGGTGCGGGGTGCGGGGTGCGGGGTGCGGGGTGCGGGGTGTGGGATGGGGCGTGGGGCGTGGGGTCCGGTGGTGCGGGTTCCGTCAGGTGCGGGGGCCGTCCGCGGCGGCCCGGCAGCGGTCCCGGGCCTGGACGAAGATCTCCACCGCACGCTCCCGGTCCGGGGTGCGGTACATCCACGGCGGGGGCGTGAAGTACGGCCCGATCGCCTCGAACACCCGCGCGGCGTCCGCGAACTGGAGGGAACCCCACAGGGCGTGCGCCAGATGGTTGAGGTCGGACAGCGAGCGTTCGGCGTGCTGGGTCTGCTCGAACCAGGTGTGCAGGGCGCGCCGCGCCTCGCGGGCCGCCTCGTCCACCACCCAGTGCAGGTCCAGCGCCGCGTCGTGGCCGCTGTCCCGGCGGTAGCGCTCGACCCGGACGTACAGCGGCAGCAGATGCGCCGCGGCACCGGGCGGAGCCTGCCCGGCGGCCCACTGCGCGTACCCGGCGGCCTCCGCGAGCCGGCCCGAACCGCCGCGCGCGTACAGGAACTGGAGCATCCGGTGGTGCGCCTCGCGGTTGTCCGGGTCGCGCCTGCGGGCCTCGGCCAGCAGCCCCCAGGGCCCCGGCGGAAGCATCGGCTCCGGCGCGGCGGCCCGGTGCTCCTCCCAGCGCTGCTCCGGGTCGAGCTGGGCCAGCGCCAGCAGGCACACCCAGGGCACGGGGTCCCGCGGCGCGGTGGCCGTGGCGGACTGCGCGGCGTCCCACGCCTCGATCCACAACTCGTGGGTACGGCGGTGCCGTTCGCGCCGGGCCCGCAGCGCCCGCTCCACCAGGACCCGGGCGTGCATCACCGCGGCGTGCACGTTCCCCGGCTCCTCGGCGAGCCAGGCCCGCACCACGTCGGTGCCGGCCGCGGCCGCCGCGAGGATCTGGGTGCGCTGGGTCCACCGCCACCACTGCGTGGTGTCCCCGAGCAGGGCGCGCATGGCCATCCAGCGGCCGGTGCGCAGGTCCTGGAGGGCGGCGCGGAGCGCCTGGTCGGGGCCGGCGGGATCGTAGGAGGGGCGGACTCCGTCTCTGGCCATCAGCCGCCGGCCCCTTGCCACTGGCGCACGGGCGTGGTGGCGGGGTGACGTAGCAACAGCCCTCCCCTGGGCGGTCATGAAGATCTCGCGTGTGGTCGGCGGTCACTATAGAGGCGCAGCTTCCCGCCGAACCATTATTGCCAACTCAACCATTGAACAGATCAGTTGGCCGAATCCGTAAACCCTTGACGCCGCCCCCCGTGCGACGGCAGGCTGATGCGGTGATCTTCAGTGCCGCGGCGGAGGGCGGGCGATGACGGGGCCGGTGCTCGCCGTCGACCAGGGCACATCCGGCACCAAGGCGCTCGTCGTCTGCCCCGAACGCGGTGTCCTCGGCACCGGATTCGCCGAGGTCCGCCCCCGGTACCTGCCCGGCGGCCTGGTCGAGGTGGACCCGGCCGGGCTGTACGACTCGGTGGTCGAAGCCGGCCGCCGCGCGCTCGCCGAGGCCGGCGAGGACGTCGTCGCGCTCGGCCTCGCCAACCAGGGCGAGACCGTCCTCGCCTGGGACCCCGCCACCGGCCGTCCGCTCACCGACGCCCTGGTGTGGCAGGACCGGCGCGCCGAGACCGTCTGTGCCGGACTGGCCGCGCACGCGGACGAGCTGCGGCAGCTGACCGGCCTGCCCCTCGACCCCTACTTCGCCGGACCCAAAATGGCCTGGATCCGCCGTCACCTCACCCGCGAGGGCGTCGTCACCACCTCCGACGCCTGGCTGGTCCACCGCCTCACCGGCGCCTTCGTCACCGACGCCGCCACCGCCGGCCGCACCCAGCTGCTGGACCTGGACAGCGCCACCTGGTCCCCGCGCGCCCTCGACCTGTACGGGCTGGCCGGCGAACGCCTGCCCGAGGTGACCGACGCCGCGCAACCGGTCGGCACGACACGGGCGTTCGGCCCCGAGATCCCGCTGACCGGCCTCGCCGTCGACCAGCAGGCCGCCCTGCTCGCCCAGCGCGTCACCGGGCCCGGCGCCGCCAAGTGCACCTACGGCACCGGCGCGTTCCTCCTCGCCCACACCGGCGACCGCCCCCGGCGCGGCGGCTCCGGCCTGGTCAGCTGCGTGGCCTGGCGGCTCGCCGGACACACCAGCTACTGCCTGGACGGCCAGGTGTACACGGCCGCCTCCGCCGTCCGCTGGCTCACCGACCTCGGCGTCCTGTCCTGTGCCGCCGACCTCGACCCGGTCGGCGGCAGCGTCCCCGACAGCGGCGGGGTCACCTTCGTCCCGGCCCTCGCCGGACTCGCCGCCCCCTGGTGGCGCGGCGACCTGCGGGGCTCCCTCACCGGCCTCGGCCTCGACACCACCCCCGGGCACCTGGTGCGCGCCCTGTGCGAGGGCATCGCCGCTCAGGTCGCCGAACTCGCCGAGGCCGCCGCCATCGACCTCGGCACCCCGCTGGACACCCTCCGTGTCGACGGCGGCCTGACCCGCTCCGCGCTCCTCATGCAGACCCAGGCCGACCTGCTCCAGCGCCCCGTCGAGGTGTCCGCGCTGCCCGACGCGACCGCGCTCGGCGCCGCCGCCCTCGCCCGCCTCGGCGCGGACCCCGCACTGAGCGTCGAGGACGCCCTGCCGGACTGGGAACCCGCCACCGTGTACGAGCCCCGCATCCCGGCCGACCGGGCCGCCGAACGCCGCGCCCGCTTCCGCGGCGCCGTCGCGGCCCTCCTCGGCCCGTGACCGTCACCGCGGACGGCCCGCTGCCGTCGACGCCGTACGACGTGGCGATCGTCGGCGCCGGCGTCGTCGGCTGCGCCATCGCCCGGGAACTCGCCCGCCACCCCCGCCTGCGCATCGCCCTCGTCGAAGCCCAGGACGACGTCGGCCAGGGCACCTCCAAGGCCAACACCGCCATCCTGCACACCGGTTTCGACGCGACCCCCGGCACCCTGGAGGCCCGCCTGGTCCGCGAGGGCTACGAGCGGCTCGGCGCCTACGCCGCCGCGACCGGCATCCCCGTCGAACGGACCGGCGCGCTGCTGGTCGCGTGGGACGAGGAGCAGCTGGCCGCGCTGCCCCGGCTCGCCGCGAAGGCCGAGCGCAACGCCTGCCCCGACCTCGCCCTGCTGGGCCCCGGTGAGCTGTACGCCCGCGAACCCCACCTCGGCCCCGGCGCGCTCGGCGCCCTGCACATCCCCGGCGAGAGCGTCATCTGCCCCTGGACGACCACCCTCGCCTACGCCACCCAGGCCGTCGGTGCCGGAGCCGACCTGCACCTCAACACCGCCGTACGCGACGTGCGGTGGGCGGCGGACGGGCACCGGCTGACCACCACCAGGGGCACCCTGCGCGCCCGCCGCCTGGTCAACGCGGCCGGACTGCACGCCGACACCCTGGACCACCGGCTCGGCCACCAGGACTTCACCGTCACCCCGCGCCGCGGCCAGCTCCTGGTGTTCGACAAGCTCGCCCGCCCGCTGGTCCGGCACATCCTGCTGCCCGTCCCCACCGCCCTCGGCAAGGGCGTCCTCGTCGCCCCCACCGTCCACGGCAACGTCCTCCTCGGCCCCACCGCCGAGAACGTGCGCGACAAACGGGCCACCGGGTCCACCGCCGACGGGCTCGCCACGCTGCGCGCCCAGGGCCGGCGCATCCTGCCCGCCCTCCTCGACGAGGAGGTCACCGCCGTCTACGCCGGACTGCGCGCGGCCACCGGGCACGACGACTACCGGATCACCAGCCACCCCGGGCAGGCGTACGTCACCGTCGGCGGCATCCGCTCCACCGGCCTCACCGCGTCCCTGGCCATCGCCACCCACGTCACCGGCCTGCTGACCGACGCCGGCCTCGACCCCGGCCCGGTACGCGAACCGGACGCGGTCGCCCTGCCCCAGCTCGACGAGGCCTCCCCCCGCCCCTGCCAGCGGCCCGACCTCATCGCCGCGGACCCGGAGTACGGCGTCCTCGTCTGCCACTGCGAGCGCGTCTCCCGCGGCGAGATCCGCGACGCCCTCGCCGGGCCGCTCCCGCCCCGCAGCCTGGAGGGCCTGCGCCGCCGCACCCGGGCCCGGGCGGGCCGCTGCCAGGGCTTCTACTGCGGGGCTGCGGTGCGTGAGCTGTTCGAGCGGGGGCCGGGCGACGGAGGGAACGGGCCATGACGACAGCGCGCCGCGTCGACGTCCTCGTCGTCGGAGCCGGCCCCGCCGGGCTCGCCGCCGCCGCGCGGCTGGCGGTGGCCGGTGCCGGACGCGTGGAGGTACTGGAACGGGAGGCGTCGCCCGGCGGAGTCCCCCGGCACTGCGCGCACGGCGGCTTCGGCACCTGGACGCACCCGCTGACCGGCCCCCGCTACGCCCGCCTGCTCACCGAGGCCGCCGAACGGGCGGGCGCCACGGTCCGCACCCGGACGACCGCGCTGGACTGGGCGACCGGGGGCCCGGCGCTCCATGCCGTCGGTCCCGGCGGACCCGAGATCATCGAGGCGCGTGCGGTCGTCCTGGCCACCGGCGCCCGCGAACGCCCACGCGCCGCCCGGCTGGTGCCCGGCACCCGCCCCACCGGCGTCTACACCACCGGCGAACTCCAGCAGGCCGTGCACCTGTTCGGCCAGCACATCGGCAGCCGCGCGGTCGTCGTCGGCGCCGAGGACGTCGCCTACGCCGCCGTCGGCACCCTGCGCGCCGCCGGCTGCGGGGTCGTCGCCCTGGTCACGGAACACCCGCGCGCCGGGACGGGCCGCGCCCGCGCCCAGGCGGCCCGGCTGCTCCACGGCATCCCGCTGCTGACCGGCACCACGGTCGCCGAACTCCTCGGCCACGGACGGCTGTCCGGCGTCCGCGTCCGCCACCGGGACGGCCGTACGGCCGTACTGTCCTGCGACACCGTCGTGTTCACCGGCGACTTCGTCCCCGACCACGAACTCGCCCGGCGCGGCGGCCTCGTCCTCGACCCCGGCACCCGCGGCCCCGCCGTCGGCGGCTCCCTGCACACCTCGCGCCCCGGCGTCCTCGCCGCCGGCAACGTCCTGCACGCCGTGGAGCCCGCCGGCACCGCGGCCCGCGAGGGCGCCCGGGCGGCCGGCGCCGTCCTGGACCTCCTGGCGGGCGCGCCCTGGCCGGACCCGGGCGTACCCGTCACCGTCGAGGCGCCGCTGCGCTGGATCGCCCCCAACCGCGTCACACCGGGCGCCCGGCCCGGCCGCCATGTGCTGCGCACCGGCACCCAGCTGACCCGCCCGGTCCTCCTCGTCCACCAGGACGGCCGGCTGCTGCACCGCGAGCGCCCCGGCACCGCCTCACCCCACCGCTCCCTGACCCTCACCGACCACTGGCACGACCTGGTCGACCCCGAGGGCGGAGAGGTACGGGTGAGCACGGCCTAGGTGTACCGATCACGAGCCAGGAACCGATCGGTGCCGCCCCGGCGGGAGGGGGTGGCGTGGCGTCCCCGGTCCGGGAACGGCCCGTGCCGCTCCGGGCGCACGGTTCCCGCTGCGGGGAACGTGCCGTGCCGGCCGTGTCCGCAGGCGCGACCCGGTTGGCCTCCGTGCCAGGAACCGACCGGTGCCGCCCCGGGCCGGTGGGGGAGGGGTGGCCCCCCGAGGCCGGGGAGGACCACCCGTGCCGCCCCGGGTCCGGTCCGTCCCCGGGGTGGTGCCTCACGCGTCCGGGAACGTGCCGTGCCGGCCGGAGCCGGAGGCGAAGCGGGCTGCGCCCTGCGTGCCGTGGGCCAGGACGGCCATGCCGTGGCGGAGTTCGGTGCGCAGCGCCGTCTCCTCGTCCCGGCCCTCCTGGTCGAGGACCGACGCGCGGTCGCCGCGCAGGCAGGCCTGCGGGAAGCGGGCGATCCCCGCGGCGAGCGCCTCGGCCTCGGCGCGGGCGGTGCCGGCCGGCACCACGCGGTCGGCGAGCCCCATCGCCCGCGCCTCACGGGCGGGGACCGGGCGGCCCGTGAGGATCATGTCCATGGCCCGGCCGGTCCCGACCAGCCGGGGCAGCCGTACCGTGCCGCCGTCGATCAGAGGCACCCCCCAGCGCCGGCAGAACACCCCGAACACCGCGTCCTCCTCCGCGACCCGCAGATCGCACCACAGGGCGAGTTTCAGGCCGCCCGCGACCGCGTGCCCGGCCACCGCCGCGATCACCGGCTTGGACAGCCGCATCCGCGTCGGCCCCATCGGCCCGTCGCCGTCCTCCGCCACCCGGTTGCCGCGTTCCGTGCCGATCGCCTTGAGGTCCGCGCCCGCGCAGAACGTGCCGCCCTCCCCCCACAGCACCGCCACCCGGGCGCCGTCGTCCGCCTCGAACGACCGGAAGGCGGCGGCGAGGGCGGCGGCCGTCGGCCCGTCCACCGCGTTACGGGCCTCCGGCCGGGAGAGGACGACCGTGGTGACGTACTCCTGCCGTTCGACGCGCACCGGCATACGGCAACCTCCTTCTCGGGCCCCCGGCACAGCCGGGGACGGTGATCCCCGTAGCTTCGCGTGGGACGGCCTCCGGGCGCACCGGCGCCCCGGGTGTCAGCGCTCCCGGCACCAGTGCCGCTTCCGGGTGAACGCGCTGGCCATCCAGGTCAGGCACCTCGCGCCGGCCGCCGCGAGCAGCCACGGCCAGGAAGCGCCACAGGCGCCCCGCGCCGTCCCGCCGGCGGGTGGCGGGGCCTGCCGGTGCGGGGGCGCCGGCGGGGGTGAAAGAGCGCGGCCCTTGACCTCGACGACGCTTGAGGTTCTACGTTCTCTTCCATGAGCATGGAAACCACCGCCTGGACGCAGCTGCACAGCGTGATGAACGCGCAGTCCGAGCGTCGCCCCCTCGCGCGCGCCACGCTGCGCCGCATCGCCGCCTTCGCCCGCCCCCACCGTGCCGGCCTCGTCCGGTTCGTGCTGCTGGGGGTGGTGACCGCCCTGCTCGCCGTGGCGACCCCCGTGCTCGCCGGCCGCGTCGTCGACGCGATCGTGGCGGGGCACGACTCCCGCACCGTGGTCCGGCTGTCCCTGCTCATCGGCCTCGTCGCCCTCGCCGAGGCGGGGCTCGGCATCCTCGGCCGGCGCCTGTCGGCGACGCTCGGGGAGGGACTCATCCTCGACCTCCGCACGGCCGTGTTCGATCATGTGCAGCGCATGCCCGTCGCGTTCTTCACGCGTACCCGTACGGGCGCGCTGGTCAGCCGTCTCAACAACGACGTGATCGGTGCCCAGCGGGCGTTCGCCAACACCCTCTCCGGCGTGGTCAGCAACCTGGTCACCCTGCTGCTCACGCTCGCGGTGATGCTCACCCTGTCCTGGCAGATCACCCTGCTCGCGCTGGTGCTGCTCCCGGTGTTCGTGCTGCCCGCCCGCCGCATGGGCCGCCGGATGGCCCGCATGCAGCGGGAGGCGGCGACGCTGAACGCGGCCATGGGCACCCGGATGACCGAGCGGTTCTCCGCCCCCGGCGCCACCCTGGTCAAGCTGTTCGGCCGCCCGGAGGAGGAGTCGGCCGAGTTCGCGGCCCGCGCCCGCGAGGTCCGTGACATCGGCGTGCGCACGGCCACGGCCCAGTCGGTCTTCATCACCTCCCTCACCCTGGTCTCCGCCCTCGCCCTGGCCCTCGTCTACGGCCTGGGCGGCTGGTTCGCGCTGCACGGCACCCTGGAGCCCGGCGCGGTGGTCTCCCTCGCCCTGCTGCTGACCCGCCTGTACGCCCCGCTGACCGCGCTCGCCGGGGCCCGGGTCGAGGTGATGAGCGCGCTCGTCAGCTTCGAGCGGG
The DNA here is from genome assembly GCF_040637655.1 of Streptomyces sp. NPDC028722. Taxonomy (NCBI): domain Bacteria; kingdom Bacillati; phylum Actinomycetota; class Actinomycetes; order Kitasatosporales; family Streptomycetaceae; genus Streptomyces; species Streptomyces sp. NPDC028722. The sequence goes on along the minus strand of NZ_JBEZWU010000026.1, from coordinate 30,077 downwards.
TCTTCGAGGTGCTCGACCTGAAGCCGCTGATCGCGGAGAAGCCGGACGCCCGCGAGGTCCCCGAAGGACCGGTGGCCGTCGAGTTCGAGGACGTCCGCTTCGCCTACCCGTCCGCCGACCAGGTCTCCCTGGCCTCCCTGGAGGAGGTCGCCGCCCTCGACACCCGGGGCGGCGCCGAGGTCCTGCACGGCATCTCCTTCCGGGCCGAACCCGGCCAGACCGTCGCCCTCGTCGGCTCCTCCGGCGCCGGCAAGTCGACCATCGCGCAGCTCCTGCCGCGCCTGTACGACGTCGACGCGGGCGCGGTCCGCATCGGCGGGACCGACGTCCGGGACGTGACCGCCGCGTCGCTGCGGGCCACCCTCGGCATGGTCACCCAGGACGGCCACCTCTTCCACGACACCGTCCGCGCCAACCTGCTGCTGGCCCGGCCCGACGCCACGGACGACGACCTGTGGGACGCCCTCGGCCGCGCCCGCCTCGCCGACGTCGTACGGTCCCTGCCCGACGGCCTGGACACGGTCGTCGGCGAGCGCGGCTACCGGCTCTCCGGCGGCGAACGCCAGCGCATGACCATCGCCCGGCTGCTGCTGGCCCGCCAGCGCGTCGTCATCCTGGACGAGGCCACCGCCCACCTGGACAACACCTCCGAGGCGGCCGTCCAGGAGGCGCTCACCGAGGCCCTGGAGGGCCGCACCGCCGTCGTCATCGCGCACCGCCTGTCCACCGTGCGGGCCGCCGACCAGATCCTGGTCGTGGAGTCCGGCCGGATCGCCGAACGGGGCACGCACGAGGAACTGCTGGCGGCCGGCGGCCGGTACGCGGAGCTGCACCGCACCCAGTTCGCCCGGCGGGACGCGACCGTGCCGACGGTCTGAGCGGCCGGGGCCCACGGGTACGCAGCCACCTCCCGGCGAGTGAGCGGCACGGGACGGGGAAGCCGTGATCGGGCCAAGTGCCCGTGAACAGGCCCCAATTGGAAGGAACCTCACCGTGTCCAAGGCTGGTATCGGAAGTGCCGTCGCCGCCCTCGTCCTCGCCGCCGGGCTGACCGGCTGCGGCAGCGAGGACGGTGGCGGCAAGGGCGGGGACCCCCAGGCCCGGCCGAGCGCGACCCCGCCCGCCCGGGCCGTCCAGGACGCCTACCGCAGGACGGTGGCCGCGGACACCGCGAAGATCGCCGTCACCAGCAAGGTCGTCGCCGGAGGGCAGGCCGTCACGGCGCACGGCAGCGGCGTGGCCGGCCTGAAGGACGGCACCAGCCGCGTCACGCTGACCTCGCGGGGCGCCACCGTCGAGCAGCGCGTCGTCGACGGCGTGGTCTACCAGAAGCCGTCGGGCGGGAAGCGCGACTCCGTGCCGGGCGGCAAGACCTGGGCGAAGATCGACCTCAAGCGGCTGGCCGCGCGGGGCTCGGCCGGGCGGTCCCAGGTCAGCGACCCCGCGGAACCGGTCCGCTACCTCAGGAACGTCGGCTCCGAGGACGTCACCCGCGTCGGCACCCAGACCCTCGACGGCACCCGCACCACCCACTACCGCGTCTCGGTCCCCCTCTCCGCGCTCTCCTCCGGCAACGCCGCACAGGAGCGGGAGCTGCGCCAGCAGCTCGGGAAGTCCACCCTGCCCGTGGACCTGTGGCTGGACGGGCAGGGGCGGCTGCGCCAGGAGAGCGTCCGCCTCACCCTGCACCCGCTCGCACACCGGACGCCGGGCCGCGGGGACACCCCCGTGACGAGCACGACCGTGCTGCGCTTCTCGGACTTCGGGACCGACGCGCGGGTCAGCGCGCCGCCCGCCCGCGACACCGCGGACGTCACCGACAAGCTGGCCAGGACCGGCGCGGCCGGCACCTGACAGGTGTGAGCCGCCCGCGCCTGGATACGCGGTGGGGACGGCATCACCGCCCGTCCGGAAGGTCAGCCCCCACATGACCAGCGCACAGGAGCCAGGCCACCACTCCGAGGTGACCCTTCGGGTCAACGGCAAACCGCACACGGTGCTCGTCGACCACCGGCGCGTCCTGCTGGACGTGCTGCGCGAGGACCTGGATCTCACCGGGTCCAAGAAGGGCTGCGACCAGGGCCAGTGCGGCGCCTGCACCGTGCTGGTCGACGGGCGCCGCCTCAACAGCTGCCTGCTGCTCGCCGTCGCCCTCGACGGCCGCGAGGTCACGACCGTCGAGGGCCTCGGCGGTGACGGCGAGCAGCCGCACCCGCTCCAGCGGGCCTTCCTGGACCGCGACGCCTTCCAGTGCGGGTACTGCACCCCGGGCCAGCTCTGCTCCGCCGTGGGCATGCTCGCCGAGGTCGCGGCGGGCCACCCCTCCCACGTCACCGACCCGGCGGCCCCCGCCGGGCGGCCCGTACCGCTGGACCGGCCCGAGATCCGCGAGCGGATGAGCGGCAACCTGTGCCGCTGCGGCGCCTACCCGCGCATCGTCGAGGCGATCGAGGACGTGATCGAGTGACCGGCTTCGGATACCTCAGGCCCGCCGGCCTCCAGGAGGCCGTCGAGGCGTACGCGGCCCACCCCGGCGCCCGCTACCTCGCCGGTGGCACCAACCTGGTCGACCTGCTGAAACTCGGCGTCGAGCGGCCCGCCCTCCTCATCGACATCGGCCGGCTGCCGCTGGACGCCGTCGAGGAGCTGCCCGACGGCTCCCTGCGCGTCGGCGCCACCGTCCGCAACAGCGACCTGGCCGCCGACCCGCGCGTCCGCGACCGCTACCCGGCCCTGTCCCAGGCACTGCTGGCGGGCGCCTCCGCACAGCTGCGCAACGCCGCCACCACCGGCGGCAACCTGCTCCAGCGCACCCGCTGCCCCTACTTCCAGGACCTGGACAAGCCCTGCAACAAACGCGAGCCGGGCAGCGGCTGCGGCGCCCGGGACGGCGTCCACCGCGACCACGCCGTCCTCGGCCACTCCGAGCACTGCATCGCCACCCACCCCTCCGACATGGCCGTCGCCCTGGCCGCGCTGGACGCCCAGGTCGAGCTGTACGGCACCGAGGGCACCCGGCGCCTGGCCGTGGCCGACCTGTACCGGCTGCCCGGCGAGCACCCCGAACGGGACACCTGGATCCGCCCCGGCGAACTGATCACCGGGGTGGTCCTGCCGGCCGCCACGGCCGGGGTACCCTCCGCCTACCGCAAGGCCCGCGACCGGGCGTCGTACGCCTTCGCGCTCGCCTCCGTGGCCGTCGTCCTGAAGGTCGTGGACGGGGTCGTCGACCAGGTCGGCGTCGCCTTCGGCGGACTCGCCCACCGGCCCTGGCGGGCCCGGCACACCGAGCTGGCCCTGCTGGGCGCCCCCGCCACCCCGGCCGCGTTCGAAGGGGCCGTGGCACTCGAACTCGCGCACGCCGAGCCGCTGCGGGACAACGCCTACAAGGTGCCCCTCGCCCGCAACCTGGCCCTCGACGTCCTGCACCGTCTCGCCCCGGCCCCCGCAACGGCCTGAGCCGCCCCAGGAGGAACCATGACCGGCAGCGCCCTGGGCGCCCCCGTCGAGCGCCGGGAAGGACGCCAGAAGGTCACCGGCACCGCCCGCTACGCCGCCGAGTACGCCGTGCCCGGCCGCGCCCACGCCTGGCCCGTGCCGGCCGCGGTCGCCCGCGGCCGGGTCACCGCCGTCGACACCTCGGCCGCTCTCGCCCTGCCCGGCGTCCTCGCCGTCCTCACCCCCGGCGACGCCCCGCGCCTCGCCGAACCCGAGGACGGCACCCTCGCCGTCCTCCAGGACGCCGCCGTACCGCACCGCGGCTGGTGCGTGGCCCTGGTCGTGGCCGAGACCCCGGAGACGGCCCGCGCCGCCGCCCGCGCGGTCCGCGTCAGCTACGACACCCGGCCCCACGACGTGGACCTGAACGAGGGCCACCGGGACGCCTACGCACCGGATGAGGCCGGTGGCCGGCCGGGCACCCTGGAGCACGGCGAACCGGAGGCGGCCTTCGCCGCCGCCGCCGTGCGCGTCGACGTCACCTACCGGGTGTCACCGCTGCACAACCACCCCCTGGAGCCGCACGCCAGCACCGCCCACTGGGACGGCGACCGGCTCACCGTGTACACCTCCAGCCAGGGCGGTACGGCCGTCCGGTCCGTGCTCGCCCAGCTGTTCGAGCTGCCCGAGGAGCAGATCGCCGTCGTCGCCGAACACGTCGGCGGCGGCTTCGGCGCCAAGGGCACCCCGCGCCCGGACGTCGTCCTCGCCGCGATGGCCGCCCGGCACACCGGCCGGCCCGTCACCCTGGCCTGCCACCGCCGCCACCTGCCCACCACCACCGGCCACCGCGCCCCCACCCGGCAGCGGATCCGGCTGGGAACGGACGCGGACGGCCGCCTCACCGCCCTGCTGCACGAGGTGACCACCTACACCTCGCGGGTGAAGGAGTTCGTGGAGTACGCCGCACTCGTCTCCCGCACCATGTACGCCACCCCGGCCCTGCGCAGCACCCACCGCGTCGTCCCCCTGGACGTGCCCACCCCCTCCTGGATGCGGGCACCCGGCGAGGCCCCCGGCATGTACGCCCTGGAGTCCGCCGTGGACGAACTCGCCGACGCGCTCGGCGTGGACCCGGTGGAGCTGCGCGTCCGCAACGAACCCGACCGCGAACCCGGCAGCGGCAAGCCGTTCAGCAGCCGCGGCCTCGTGCGGTGCCTGCGCGAGGGCGCCCGCCGCTTCGGCTGGGCCGGCCGCGACCCGCGCCCCGGCGTCCGCCGCGAGGGCCCCCTGCTCCTGGGCACCGGCGTGGCCGCCGCCACCTACCCCGTGATGGCCTCCCCGTCCTCGGCCAGTGCCCAGGCCCTGCCCGACGGCACGTTCACCGTCCGGGTCAACGCGGCCGACATCGGCACCGGGGCCCGTACCGTCCTCGCCCAGATCGCCGCCGACGCCCTCGGCGTCCCCCTGGACCGGGTGCGCACCGAGGTCGGCCGCAGCGACCTGCCCCCGGCCCCGCTGGCCGGCGGCTCCTCCGGCACCGCCTCCTGGGGCTGGGCCGTGCACGAGGCGTGCACCCGGCTCGCCGCGCACTCCGGCCCGCTGCCCCCCGACGGCCTGACCGTCCACGCCGACACCACCGGCCGCGCGGACGCCGACAGCCCCTACGCGCGGCACGCGTTCGGCGCCCACTTCGCCGAGGTCGCCGTCGACACCGTCACCGGCGAGGTCCGGGTGCGCCGCATGCTGGGCGTCTTCGCCGCCGGCCGGATCCTCAACGCCCGCACCGCCCGCTCCCAGTTCACCGGCGGCATGGTCATGGGCCTCGGCATGGCGCTCACCGAGGGCAGCACCCTGGACCCCGCGTTCGGTGACTTCCCCGAGACCGACCTCGCCGGCTACCACGTCCCCGCCCACGCCGACGTCCCCGCCATCGAGGCCGACTGGATCGACGAGGACGATCCCCACCTCAACCCGATGGGCAGCAAGGGCATCGGCGAGATCGGCATCGTCGGCACCGCCGCCGCCCTCGGCAACGCCGTCCACCACGCCACCGGCATCCGCTTCCGCGAACTCCCGCTCACTCCCGACCGCATCCTCACCGGCCTGCTGTCCGAGGGCTGACCCCGCCCGGCCGGGCCCGTCAGTCCCCGGCGACCGGGTAGCGGTGCACCGGGGGCAGGCCCGGCAGGAGGCCCGGCCACACGGTGTCCAGGACGTGGGCGCTCGGTGTGAACAGCGGCGCGGACAGGGCGGGCAGGTCGGCGAGCTCGTGCCACTCCCAGCGGTGGATCAGATGCGGCTCGGTGACGACCGGTGCACCGGTGAACGCGGTGACCTGGACGGCGGCCGTCAGCCGGGGTATGCCGTCGACGGAGTCCAGCAGCACCGCCCGGACCCGGGCGCCGGCCGGATCGGCCCGCAGCGACGTCTCCTCCGCCAGCTCCCGCACCCCGGCGGTCGCGAAGTCCTCACCCGGGTCGTTCTTGCCGCCGGGCAGCTCCCAGACGCCCCGCACCGACCAGCCCAGCAGCACCCGCCCCGCCGGATCGGTGACGACGACACCCGCACCGGTCAGCGCGTGCGGGACGGGACGCCCCTTGGCGGCGCACACGAGCGGGCCGGGGGAGGGGCCGCGCAGCACGAGCAGGGCCAGGCCGTCGGCGTCGTACCGCCCGGCCGACTCCCAGCCCGCGCACAGCAGTCCGATCTCCCGCTCGTCCAGGGCGGCGGGCCGCTCGTCCTCCGGTACGGCGTCCGCGACCGAGGTGATCACGCACAGCGTGCCGCCGGGACGCAGCCGCTCCCGCAGCCGGTTCAGCACCCGGGTACGGTCGCGCACGAACGCCCAGGCGAGCCGGACGGTGATCAGGTCATAGGCGGTGTGGGGGAGTTGCTCCAGGTCGTCGCGTTCGACGTCCAGCCGCAGGTACGTCACCTCCGGCCCGTCCGTGCCCCCGGCCCCGGCGAGCGCGGCGGCCGACACGTCGACCGCGTCCACCCGGTACCCCGACCCGGCCAGATGGCGGGCGAGTTCGCCGAGTCCGCAGCCCACGTCCAGGGCGAGCCCGCCGACGGGGGCCGGGACGTGTGCGGCGAGCAGCCGCCGCTCGGCCCCGCCCAGCGACCGGAACCGGCCGCCCCGCGCGTAGTGCGCGTCCCACTCCTCGGGTGTCAGGTCTGCCACCGGGTCTCCTCCGCGCGTGCCGGTCCGTTCCGCCGCCAAGGCAATCATGGCCGGGGGAGGGACCGGCCACACCCGCCGACCCGGCAACACCCGCCGACCCGGCCACACCCGCCGACCCGGAGATACCCATCGACCCCGAGATACCCATCGACCCGGGCACGCCGTCGGGCGCGGCGGACCGCCGGTCCGCGCGCACCGCCGTACGCGATCTCGACGCGGGGGCCGGACGGGACCACCATTCCCTGGGAGGAGCGGTCGAGGGCGACAGGAGCTGCCGGAACATGCACGTGAGCGACGTACCCCTGCGCGTCCTGGCGGTGGACGACGAGCGACCCGCGCTCGAGGAACTGCTGTACCTGCTGGGGAAGGACCCGAGGGTCGGCACGGTCGTGCCCGCGTCCGCGGCCACCGAGGCGCTGCGCCGGCTCGGCCGGGCCATGGAGGAGGGGCCGGGCGGCGCGGACGCCTTCGACGTCGTGTTCCTCGACGTCAGCATGCCGGGCCTCAACGGCCTCGAACTGGCCCGGCTGCTCGGCGGGTTCGCCACGCCGCCGCTGATCGTCTTCGTCACCGCCCACGAGGACTTCGCGGTCCGCGCCTTCGACCTCAAGGCCGTCGACTACCTGCTCAAGCCGCTGCGCAAGGAGCGCTTCGCCGAGGCCGTGCGCCGGGTCGCCGACCTGGTCCGGGCCGGGCAGGGGCCCCGGCCCGCCGCCCTCCCGCCGCCCACGCCCGCTCTCGGTGACCAGATCCCGGTGGAACTGGGCGGGGTGACCCGTTTCGTGCCCGTCGCCGACATCACCTATGCCGAGGCGCACGGCGACTACGCCCGGCTGCACACCCGCGACGGCAGCCACCTGGTGCGGACGCCGCTGTCGACGCTGGAGGAACAGTGGCGCGCACGCGGCTTCGTGCGGATCCACCGCAGCCGGCTCGTCGCCCTCGGCCGGATCGAGGAACTCCGGCTGGACGGCGGCAACCTGAGCGTCCGGATCGGCGACCGGATCCTCGCGGTGAGCCGCCGCAACGCCCGCGAACTCCGCGACCTGCTGGCCCTGCGCGCGACGGCCCGGCCCCGCTGAACCGGCGGCGCGACGCGGCCCGGGTGCCGCGCCCGCGTGCCGGTCCGTGGGGAATCCGGTCCGCCGGGTGTCTCGGCGGTGGCACTCTGCGTACACTCGCCGCACACAAGGTGATCACCGTGGCGTCGGGGAGTGCGTGATGGGTACGGAATCCGTCCCTCGCAGAGAGGTGGTCACCGGACGGCCGCACACGCCCGGCGGCGGCCGCATCCTGCCGCCCCCGGTCCCCGTGGCCGCCCCCGGCCCCGCCGGCCCGGACGGCGACGCCGCCGTCCGGTCCCTGATGCGCCGTCAGATGCGGGCCGCCCTCACCGCGACGGCGCTGCTCGCGGTCCCGCTCGGTCTGCTCCCCGTCCTCCTGCGGGTCCTGCCCTTCGCCGACACCGCACCCCGCGTCGCGCCGGCCCTCTGGCTCCTGCTGGGCGTGGCGCCGTATCCGGCGCTGCTGGGCATCGGCGCCTGGTACGTCCGCCGGGCCGAGCGCAACGAGACCGGCACGCCCGCCCCCGCGGAGCGCCCCTGACCATGCGCCGACCACACACCGGGGCCGGCCGGTGAACCGGACGTACGGCATCGCGGGCGTGACGGCCGTGGTCCTCGCCACGGTCCTCGTCGGCGCGCTGGGCCTGCGCGTCTCCCGCACCACCTCCGACTTCTACGTCGCCTCACGCACCGTGGGCCCCCGGCTCAACGCCTGCGCGGTCAGCGGCGAGTACCTTTCCGCCGCCTCCTTCCTCGGCGTAGCCGGGCTCGTCCTCGCCCAGGGCGTCGACATGCTGTGGTTCCCCATCGGCTACACCGCCGGGTTCCTGGTGCTGCTGGCCTTCGTCGCCGCTCCGCTGCGCCGCTCCGGCGCCTACACCCTGCCGGACTTCGCCGAGGCCCGGCTGGAGTCCCGGGCGGTCCGCCGGGTCGCGGGCGGCCTGGTCGTCGGCGTCGGCTGGCTGTATCTGCTGCCCCAGCTGCGCGGGGCCGGGCTGACCCTGCGGCTGCTCACCGGCGTGCCCGGCTGGTTCGGCGGACTGATCGTCGCGGCCGTGGTGACCGTGGCGGTGGCCGCCGGCGGGATGCGCAGCATCACCTTCGTCCAGGCCTTCCAGTACTGGCTGAAACTCACCGCCCTGCTGGTGCCCGTGGCCTTCCTGCTGCTCGCCTGGCGCGCCGACCACGCCCCGGCTCCGTCCTGGGACGACCGGCCCGTCTTCCACCGCTCGACCGAGGTCCGCCTGGACCGGCCGGTCACCCTCACCGCCCGCGCACCGGTCCGCGTGACCGTCTCCGGCTCCGTCGACGGCCGTACCCTGCACGGCGCGCCCCTCACCCTGGCCGAGGGACGGCACCGGATCGGCGCGGACACCACCCTGCGCTTCCCGGCCGGCGCCCGCGTCCCGCTGCCCGACGGCGCGCCCGGCCGTACGGCACCGTCCAGTTGGGCGAGACCGCTCTCCGCGGACCGCGAACAGCACAGCTTGTACGCCACCTACGGGCTGATTCTGGCCACCTTTCTCGGCACGATGGGCCTGCCGCACGTCGTCGTCCGCTTCTACACCAACCCCGACGGGCGCGCCGCCCGCCGCACCACCGTGATCGTGCTCGGCCTGCTCGGCGCCTTCTACCTGCTGGTGCCCCTGTACGGCATGCTGGGCCGGCTGTACGCGCCCGACCTGCTGCTGACGGGCGACACCGACGCCGCGGTCCTCGTGCTGCCGCAGCGGCTGATCGGCGGTGTCACCGGTGACCTGCTCGGGGCCCTCGTCGCCGGCGGCGCCTGCGCGGCGTTCCTGTCCACCGCCAGTGGGCTCACCCTGTCCGTGGCCGGCGTGCTCGCCCAGGACGTGCTGCCCACCCTGGGCGTACGCCACTTCAGGTTCGCCGCGCTGCCCGCGATCGCGGTGCCCACCGCCGCGGGTGCCGTGGTCAGCGAGCTGCCGGTGGCCGACGCGGTCGGGCTCGCCTTCGCGGTGTCCGCCTCCTCGTTCTGTCCGCTGCTCCTGCTCGGCATCTGGTGGCGCGGCCTGACCCCGCCGGGCGCGATCGCCGGGCTCCTGCTCGGCGGCGGCTCGGCGCTCACCGCGGTGACGGTGACCATCGCGGGTGGCGCCCGTTCGGGCTGGCTGCACACCCTGCTGGCCTGGCCCGCGGTGTGGTCCGTGCCGGTGGGGTTCGCGGCCATGGTGCTGACGTCCCTGGCCACCCGCGACCGGGTGCCCCTCGGCACGACCGCCACGATGGCCCGCCTCCACCTCCCCGAACCCGCCCCCACCCACCTCTGATCACCACCTCCACCACCCAGTCCTGATCGCCCCCGCTCCCGGCCCCCCGGACCACGTCCGTCCGCCACGACCGGCCGGCTCCGCCCCGGCCACCCCCTCCGCTACCCCTACCGCCACCGCCACCGCCACCGCCACCGCCACCGCCACCGAGGAGTCCTGTGTCCGTCCGTCCGCCGGATCATCTTCGGCCGTACCGCTCATGACCGTGCTCGTCACCACGGCCCTCGTGCTGGCCGGGCTCGCGCTGTTCGTGCTGGGGGCCGCCCTGGGGCACGGCGCCGCGCGCCGGCAACTGGAGCACACGGCCGGCACCGACGGGACGCGCGCCCTCGCGCACGCCCTGCACTCCGCCGCGCTCGCCGCGGCACCCCTGCGCGCGGGACTGGCCCCGGACACGGCCCGCAGGACGGCCCGTCGGCTGCGCCCCCTGCTCGGCGCCCCCGCCCTCGCCCTCGCCGACGACACCCGGATCCTCGTCTGGGACGGCGTCGCCGAGCACCACCGCGACCAGTTCGCGGCCCGGCTGGCCCCCGCCCCGCGCCCCCGTACCCTGGCGCTGTCCTGCGCCGACGAGGGCTGCCCGGTGCGCTGGGCCGTGCTCGTGCCGCTGAGCGCCGACGGGGTGACCGCCGGCACGCTCGCCGTGTTCGCGGAAGCGGAGTCCGCCACGCTGGCCCGGGCCGCGGAGGAGGCGGCCCGCCGGCTCTCGGTGGACCTCGACCTGGCCGGCCTCGACCGGGCCCGCTCCAGCGCGCACGAGGCCGAGGTGCGGGCGCTGCGCGCACAGATCTCCCCGCACTTCGTATACAACTCCCTCGCGAGCATCGCCTCCTTCGTGCGCACCGACCCCGACCGCGCCCGCGAACTGCTCCAGGAGTTCGCCGAGTTCACCCGTTACTCGTTCCGCCGCGACGGTGACTTCACCACCCTCGCCGAGGAACTGCGCTCCATCGAGCAGTACCTGGAGCTGGCCCGCGCCCGGTTCGGCCACCGTCTCCAGGTCACCCTGCGCATCGCCCCCGAGGTGCTGCCCGTGACGCTCCCGTTCCTGTGCCTGCAACCCCTGGTCGAGAACGCCCTCAAGCACGGCCTGGAGGACTCCGTGGAGCGCAGCAGGGTGACGATCACCGCCGAGGACGAGGGCACCGAGGCCCGGGTCGTCATCGAGGACAACGGCGTCGGCATGGAACCGGAGCGGCTGCGCGAGATCCTGCGCGGCACGGCCGGGGCGTCCACGGGGATCGGCCTGAGCAACGTGGACCGCAGACTGCGCCAGGTGTACGGCGACGACCACGGCCTCGTGATCGAGACGGGCGTGGGGGCCGGTACGAAGATCACGGTCCGCGTGCCGAAGTTCCGGCCGGGCGTCCAGGCACCCCCGCCCTGACGCCCCCGTCCGGCCATCATGGCCGAACCTCGACGGTTGCGCCACCGGATCAACGGCCCTTGTTCGCCGTGGCATTGGTCACGTTCACACAGGCGCCGACAGGGGCAGGGCTTCTCTCCGGGGAAGCGGGGCGGCGAGCCGTCCTGCTACGGGGACAGGGGTGGGACTTGTGTGGGGGAATGGTGAACGGTGGCCGTGATCACGCGTGCGCCCCGCCAGTCGTCGGCGAGCGTTAACGGCAGCGTCACAGCGATTCGTGGTGCTTCACGGCATGCATACGTATGGTTGTGCGAAGGGATCCATGAGCGGATGGCGAGGGCGTTATTCCTCGCCGGTCATGTGAGGTTCGTGCGCGACTGCGGTTCACCATGCGTGTAGCAACACGGACGACCGGCGCACAGGCCGCCAGGGGGGTTACTTGATGTTCTTCATCGAATCGGGCCGTGTCGTGCAGCGGCCGCTCCGGCAGGGCGGAATGCGCAGACCGTTCGTTCGCGCAGCACGGCGGACGGGGCGCTGAGGCGCTCCGGTCGAGTCGGAGAAGGGCGGACCGCACGGATCGTGCCGTGCGGGCCGTCGGCGGACAAAGCAGCTGTGAGGTGCGGAATCGTGCTGGACGGCGGACGCGAGCAGACGCAGGACACCTTGCGGTTCTTCCGGGCGGGTCCCCGGAGAGCCACGGCGGGGGGCAGGGCACCACCTCCGAGCGGCCCCGAAGAAGCGGCCAACGGGTCAGAGCGACACCCCCACGAGATCACAACGCCACCCGATCACGAGTCAGAGGTTTGTAGTGCCCCCGCGATATTCAGTCATCTCCGAACAAATTCTTCTGGAATCATCTTCCGAACCGGGCCGCTCTATTGCACAATCCGCGCTGTTCTGGCTCGATGGGCGACTTGGCAAAAGCATGGAGTTAGCAGCCGCGGCGTCGCAACCGGTCCCGGGGGAACGGACCGGTCGCGTCAGTTCGCTCGAGGCGCGCATCTGGTACGCCACGCTGCTGACCCGGGTCCGCGGCCTGCGGCCGGCCGGCCGTCTCATCGCCGGCGCCGCGTCCGCCCCCCATGCGTCGCTCCGCCCGGAGGTGCAGGCGGCGCTGCACCTGTGCCAGGCGGAGATCCACCTCGCCGCGGGGAGAACCGCCGAGGCGGCGGCGGCGGCCCAGGCGGGGCTCCGGCTGGCCGGCCAGGCCGGGAGCCGTGGTCTGCCGCCGCGGGGGCACGTGGTCATGGCCGTGTGCTCGGTGCGTTCCCTGGATCTGACGACGGGTCTGCTGTACGCCAACTACCTGCGGGACGCGGGGCTGCTCGGGCAGGAGAACCTCATGCCGGGCCAGTGCGTGTGGGCCGCCGCCCAGGCGCTGGAGGCCCGCAACGGCCTGGAGAGCGTGGCCCATCTGCTGAAGGGCATCGCCCACGACGACGTGCTCACCAGCGACCTGCTGGTGTCCCAGCCGGCGGCGGCCTCCTGGCTGGTGCGGGCCGGGCAGCGCCTCGGCGACGACGGTCTCGCCGAGGGGACCGCCCGCCGCATGAGCGCCCTCGCCCTCGCCAACCGGAGCTTCCGCAGCGTCCAGGCGGCGGCCGAGCACGCCGCCGCGCTGTACGAGCGGGACGCGGACGCGCTGGAAGCCGCGGCGGAACGGCATCTGGACGCGTGGGCCCGGGCGTCCGCGCTGGAGGATGCGAGCCGTATACGCTCCGCGCGCGTCTCGGAGCGCGACCGGGCGGTCGACCTGCTCCGGCGCGCGGCCGACGCCTACCTGGGAGCCGGTGCGTCCCGCGACCTGTCCCGGGTGCAGAGCCGGATCCGGGAACTCGACGGCCAGTGCGGCCGGCCGGCCCGCAGCCGGACCCGGGTCAGCCGGCTCACGGACACCGAGTTCGCGGTGGCCGAACTGGTCAGCCAGGGCCTGACCAACGGGCGCGTCGGCAGCCAGCTGTACATCTCGCCCCACACGGTGGCGTTCCATCTGAAGAAGATCTTCCGCAAGCTCGACGTCACCTCCCGCGTCGAGCTGGCCCGCTCCTGGAACCGGATCCTGGTCGAGGAACGCCCCGACTCCGCGCGGGAGTCCGAGCCCGGGTTCAAGATCCGGCCGCCCATGGCCCGGCAGGCCGGGTAGCCCACCCGTCGGTGCGGGGCCGTCGTCGCAGGTGGCAGTCCCGCGCCGGGACCACCGACCCCGCCCTACCAACCTGGGGGATGCCGCCGCGGCGGTGTCTGCCCGTAGCCTCCCGACGAGGGAAGCACCGCTCCTCACCGTGGTGTGCCGTCCGTCGGCGAGTGCCGGCCGGAAGGGACCGGGCGGGTCGCCGGAACAGCCGTACAAGTGGCCAGGAGTCATGTCATGACGCATCTTCTGCACATCGACGCGAGCATCCGCTCCGGCGAGTCCGTGACGCGGCAGCTCACCGCCGAGTTCGCCACTCAGTGGCGGCAGAACCACCCGGACGCCGGTTACACCTACCGCGACCTCGGTACCGAGCCCGTCCCGCACATCACGCACGAGGTGCGGGAGTGGCTCTTCGACCCGTCCGGCGACCTGCACGGTGTCAGCCCCGAGGAGCAGGCGCTCACCGAGGCGCTCGTCTCCGAGGTCCGCGAGGCGACCACGATCGTGCTCGGCATCCCGATGTACAACTACACGATCCCGTCGTCGATCAAGGCCTGGATCGACCGGCTGGTCAGCCCGGCCCACATGATCCTCCCGGGTGCCGAGTCCGGCGCGCTGAGCGGCAAGAACGTCATCGCCGTCACCGCGCGCGGCGGCTCCTACGCCCCCGGCACCCCGCGCGAGGGCTGGGACTACCAGGAGCCGTACCTGCGGGCCGTGCTCAGCGCCATCGGCCTCGCCGACCACCTGAAGTTCGTGCACGCCGAACTCACCTTCGCGGCGATCGTCCCCGCCATGGCGCAGCTGAAGCCGCTGGGCGAGAAGTCCCTGGCGGACGCGCGCGAGACCTTGCGCAAGCTGGCCCTCTGACCTTCGGCACCACCGTTCTCGCGGGCGGGCGCACCCGTGGGGGGCGCGGTTCTCCGCGGCCAGGTACGTTCGCACACACTGTGGGAAAGGTGCTTCATGAGCGAGATGCTCTCCTACGAAGAAGTCTGGTCACGCACCCATCACTTCGACCCGCCCGCGATCTTCGACGCGCTCCGGGAAGAACGCCCGCTCGCGCGGATGGCCTACCCCGACGGCCACATCGGCTGGATCGCCACCAGCCACCGGCTCGTCCGTGAGGTTCTCAGCGACCCCCGCTTCAGCCACAGCCTGGAGATCGGCCACTTCCCGGTCACCAAGTACGGCGCCCCCGTACCGCAGTTCGCGGCGCTGCCCGGCATGTTCATCCACATGGACCCGCCGGACCACACCCGCTTCCGCCGCATGCTGGCGCGGGAGTTCACCGTCCGGAGCATCGCCGAACTCGCCCCCCGCGTCGAGTCGGTGGCCGCCGAGCAGATCGAGGCGGTGCGCGAGCACGGCGCCCCCGCCGACCTGCTCGCCACCTTCGCCAAGCCGTTCGTCCTGCGGGTCCTGTCCGAGCTGGTCGGCCTGCCGTACGAGGAGCGGGAACGGTACCAGGACGTGCCCGCCCTCACCCACGACCCGGACGGCGACGCCGAGGAGGCGATGGCCGCCTACGGACAGGTCGGCGCGCTCATCGGGGAGACCATCGAGCGCAAGCGCAAGGAACCCGGCGACGACATCATCAGCCGGCTCCTGGCCGCCGGCGAGCTGTCCGACGAGGAACTGGGCAACATGGTGGCCCTGTTGCTCTTCGCGGGCTACGAGACGACGGAGAGCGCTCTCAGCGTCGGCGTGCTGGCGCTGCTGCACCACCCCGGGCAACTCGCCGCCCTGCGCGCCGACCTGACCCGTGTCGACGCGGCGGTGGAGGAGATCCTCCGCTATGTGACCGTCAACCAGTACGAGATCTTCCGCACCGCGCTGGAGGACGTCGAGCTGGACGGTCAGACCGTGAAGAAGGGGGAGACCGTCACGGTGTCCCTGCCGGCCGCCAACCGCGACCCGGCGAAGTACGGCTGCCCCGCGCAGCTCGACCTCGACCGCGACACCGCCGGACACCTGGCGTTCGGCCACGGCATCCACCAGTGCGTCGGCCAGAACCTGGCCCGCCTCGAACTGCGCACCGGCCTGCGCGCGCTGCTGGAGGCCTTCCCGGACCTGCGGGCGGCCACGCCGGCCGAGGAGATCCCGCTGAGCCTGCGCGGATCCGTCTTCGGACTGAAGAGCCTGCCCGTCACCTGGTAGCACTCCGCACCTCTCGGTGACACCACCCCTCCGACCACCTCCGGCGGCGTGGCGGCGCCCCGCGCAATGTCGCGCGGGGCCGGCCGCCCCCGCTCCTCCGGGCGCCTGACGGCCGCGCGCACCAGCGCGGCGCGGGCATGTTCCGCTCCCGTCGCTCAGGACGCCGGCCGGCTGTCCGATGCCGCACAGCCGCCTCCGCCGTGTCCGGCAACCGCTCCCGACCTGCTGTTCCCGGTACCCGCTGCCGCCCTGTGGAAGGAGTCCGAGGCGTGCGTCCCGACCTGGTCACACCGCTTGCGGTCATGCTCCGACAGCACGCTTCCCGCACCCCCGAGAAGGCCGCCTTCGCGGACGACCGGCGCTCCGTCACGTACGGCGAGCTGGAGGCGCGTACCCGTCGGCTCGCCGGACATCTCGTCCGCCTCGGTCTGCGGCGCGGCGACCGGGTGGCGCTCTGCCTCGGCAACTCCGTCGACATGGTGGAGGGTTACCTCGCGGTCGTGCGCGCCGGCGGCGTCGGCGTCCCCGTGAACCCGCGGTCCGCGCCCGCCGAGCTGGAGTACCTCCTCGCCGACAGCGGCGCGGTGTTCGCCCTCGCCGGGGCGAGCAGTGCAGTGACGTTTCTCCAGGTGGTGGCGTCCACCGCGCCCCGTACGACGGTCCTGGTGGCCGGCACCACGTCCGTGCCGCCCGGCACCCACGCCTACGACCAGCTGGCGGTCACCGACCCGGGCACGCCCGCCCCCGACGACCTCGGCCTGGACGAGGTGGCCTGGATGTTCTACACGTCCGGCACCACCGGGCGCCCCAAGGGCGTGCTGTCCACCCAGCGCAACTGCCTGTGGTCCGTCGCCGTCAGCTACGTGCCCCTCCCGGGCCTCACGCCGGACGACCGGGTGCTGTGGCCGCTGCCGCTCTTCCACAGCCTGTCCCACATCGCGTGCGTGCTGTCCGTGACCGCCGTCGGCGCCACCGCCCGCATCACGGACGGCAGTTCCGCCGACGACGTACTGGACCTGCTCCGCGAGGAGAAGGCCACCTTCCTCGCCGGTGTCCCCACCACCTACCACCACCTCGTCGCCACCGCCCGGCGCACCGGCCTGTCCCTGCCCGACCTGCGCATCGGCCTCGTCGGCGGCGCCGTCACCGGCTCCGAGCTGCGCCGCTCCTTCGAGGAGACCTTCGGCGTCCCGCTGGTCGACGCCTACGGCAGCACCGAGACCTGCGGCGCGATCACCATGAACCCGCCGGACGGCGCCCGTGTCGAAGGCTCCTGCGGGCTGCCGGTCCCGGGCGTCGACGTCCGCGTGGTCGACCCCGGTACGGGACAGGACGTGCCCACCGGGCAGGAGGGCGAGGTCTGGGTCAGCGGCCCCAACGTCATGGTGGGCTACCACAACAGCCCGGAGGCGACCCGTGCCGCCCTGCGCGACGGCTGGTTCCGCACCGGAGACCTGGCCCGCCGCGACGCGGCCGGCTACTTCACGGTCTGCGGCCGGCTCAAGGACCTGATCATCCGCGGCGGCGAGAACATCCACCCCGACGAGGTCGAGGCGGTGCTGCGCGGCGCCCCCGGAGTCGCCGACGCCGGAGTCGCCGGCGCCGCCCACGACACCCTGGGCGAGGTCCCCGTCGCCTGGCTGGTCCCCGGCCCGGCCGGCCTGGACACGGCCGCCGTCCTCGAACACTGCCGCACCCGGCTCTCCGCCTACAAGATCCCCGAGCGGATCCACGAGACCACCGTCATCCCGCGCACCGCCTCCGGGAAGATCGTCCGCCGGCTGCTCGCCGCACAGCCGTACTGGCCGCGGCACACCGCCGACGGCCACCACGACGCCCTGGTCACCTCCGCCTGGATCCCGGCGCCCACCGGACCCGCCGCCCGTCCGGTCGCGTGTGCCCTGGTCGGTGAGGACACCACAGGGCTCGCCGCCGCCCTGCGCACGGCCGGCGTCCGCACCGGCCACCACCCCGACCTGGGGTCCGCGGCCCGGAGCGGCGCGCCCCTGACCGTCCTGCTGCCGCCGGCCGCCACCGCCGACCCCGCCACCCCGGCCCGCGTCCTCACCGAACACGTCACCGGCGGCGCCGCCCCCGCACCGCTCGTCGTCCTCACCCGCGGAGCGACACCCGCGGGCGACACCGCGCCCGACCCCGCGGGCGCCGCCCTGTGGGCCGCCGTACGGTCCCTCCAGGCGGACGGACACCCGCAGGTGACCGTCATCGACCTCGACACCGACGGCGCGGACGCGGACACGCTGCTCACCGCCCTCGCCACCGACGAACCCCAGGTCGCCGTCCGCGACGGCCGGTTGCTGGTGCCCCGGCTGCTGCGCGCCCCCCTGGACGACCGGCCACGGCCCGCCCCGGCACTCGCCCGCCCCGGCACCGTCGTCGTCACCGGCACCGACACCCCCCTCGGCGCCGCGCTCGCCCACCACCTCGCCGACGTCCACCGGGCCGCCCACCTGCTGCTCGTCCACGCACCCGGCACCACCGACGGCACCGACCCGGACGCCTGGCCCCCCGGCACCCACATCACCGGCGTCACCGCAGCCGGCCCCGGCCCGCACCACGCCCTGGCGGACCTCCGGCACCCGGTCACCGCCGTGGTGCACACCACCGGCGATCCCGGACTCGCCCACGCCCTCGACGACATCGCCGACGACCGAACCGAGTTCGTCACCGTCACCGACGGCTCCGCCACCCTGGGCGCGCCCGGTGACCCCGACCGGGCCGTCCGCGACGCTCGCACCGAGGCGGTCACACACGCCCGCCGGGCCCGGGGCGCCACCGCCTCCACCCTGGCCTGGACCGGCTCCCGCGACACCGGGGACGAACCGGAACAACCAGCCGACCTGCTGGCCGCGTTCGACGTCCTGCTCGCCGGCCGCGCCCCCGCCCTCCTCGCGCCCCGCCCCGCCCTGGCCGACCCGTCCCGGCCGGCACCCGCGCTCCTGCGCGCCCTGACCGAGCCGCCGGCCCGGCAGGTACGGTCCGACCCGGCGGTCACCGCGGCCCTGCGCACCCGCCTGGCCGCCTTGGACGAGCGTGCCCAGCTGTCCCACCTCGAACAACTCGTCCGGGAACAGGCCGCCGCGGTCATGAACGGACCGGACGCGGCCCCGCTCCCCGCCGGCCGCGCCTTCCGCGACCTCGGCCTGACCTCGGTGACCGTCGTCGCCCTGCGCGACCGGCTCACCGAACACACCGGCCTACGGCTGCCCACCACCGTGACCTTCGACCACCCGACCCCACGTGACCTGGCGGCCCACCTGCACGCCGCGGTCCTCGGCCCGGACGACAGCCGGGCGCGGCAGGAGCAGCCGGCCGGGGCCGCCGACCCGCAGGAGCCCATCGCCATCGTCGGCATGGCCTGCCGGCTGCCCGGCGGCGTCAACACCCCCGACGAACTCTGGCAGTTGCTCGCATCCGGCCGGGACGCCGTCTCCGGTTTCCCGACCGACCGGGGCTGGGACCTGGACGGCCTCTTCGACCAGGACCCGCAGAGGACGGGCACCTCCTACGTCGACCGGGGCGGCTTCCTCGCGGACGCCGGCCGGTTCGACGCCGGCTTCTTCGGGATCTCCCCGCGCGAGGCGCTGGCGATGGACCCGCAGCAGCGGCTCCTGCTGGAGACCTCCTGGGAGGCACTGGAACGGGCCGGTATCGACCCGGTCTCCCTCAAAGGCACCGACGTCGGCGTGTTCGCCGGTGTGATGGGCCAGCAGTACGGCACCGGCGGCGAACTCCCCGCGGAACTGGAAGGGTTCGTGACCACCGGCACCGCGACCAGCGTGGCCTCCGGCCGGGTCGCCTACGTGTTCGGCCTCGAAGGCCCCGCGGTCACCGTGGACACCGCCTGCTCCTCCTCCCTGGTCGCCCTGCACCTCGCCGCCCAGGCCCTGCGCCGCGGGGAGTGCGCCATGGCCCTGGCCGGCGGCGCCACCGTCATGGCGACCCCGGGTACCTTCGTGGAGTTCTCCCGGCAGCGCGCCCTGGCCGCCGACGGCCGCTGCAAGTCGTACGCGGAAGCCGCCGACGGCACCGGCTGGGCCGAGGGCGCCGGCGTCCTCGTCCTGGAACGCCTGTCGGAGGCCCGCCGCAACGGGCACCGGGTGCTCGCGGTGGTCCGGGGCAGCGCGGTCAACCAGGACGGCGCCTCGAACGGCCTCACCGCTCCCAGCGGCCCGTCCCAGCAGCGAGTGATCCGCAAGGCACTGGCCGACGCGGGCCTGACCCCGGCCGACGTCGACGCGGTCGAGGGCCACGGCACCGGCACGACTCTCGGCGACCCGATCGAGGCACAGGCCCTGCTCGCCACCTACGGCCAGGACCGCGAAGCACCCCTGTGGCTAGGCTCGTTGAAGTCCAACATCGGGCACACGCAGGCCGCCGCCGGAGTCGCCGGCGTCATCAAGATGGTCCAGGCGCTGCGCCGCGGTGTCCTCCCGGCCACGCTGCACGTCGACGCCCCCTCCTCCCAGGTCGACTGGACGGCGGGCGCGGTCGAACTCCTCACCGAGGCCCGGGACTGGCCCGAGGCCGGCCGCCCCCGCCGGGCCGGCGTGTCCTCGTTCGGCGTGAGCGGCACCAACGCGCACGTGATCCTGGAACAGGTGCCGGACGAGCCCGTCACCCCCACCGAGACGTACGACGGGGTCGTTCCGCTGGTGGTGTCGGCGGCTTCGGAGGGTGCGCTGGCGGGGCAGGCGGAGCGGCTTGCGGTGTTCGTCGGTGACACGGATGTGTCGCTGGTGGAGGTCGCGGGTGTGCTGGCGGCCCGGCGTGCGCTGCTGTCGGAGCGGGCGGTGGTGGTTGCTGGTTCGCGTGCGGAGGCGGTGGCGGGGCTGGGTGCGCTGGCCCGGGGTGAGTCGGCTGCCGGGGTGGTGAGCGGTGGGACGGCTGCCGTTGGGCGGACGGTGCTGGTGTTTCCCGGTCAGGGTTCGCAGTGGCTGGGTATGGGCCGGGAACTGCTCGACTCCTCACCGGTGTTCGCCGAGCGGATCGATCAGTGCGCCCGCGCGTTGGAACCGTGGATCGACTGGGACTTGACGGCCGTGCTGCGCGGTGAGGCCGACGCCGGCCTCGTCGCCCGCGTCGATGTGGTGCAGCCGGCGAGTTTCGCGGTGATGGTGGGGCTGGCGGCCGTGTGGGCGTCGGTGGGTGTCGTGCCGGATGCGGTGGTGGGGCATTCGCAGGGTGAGATCGCGGCTGCGTGTGTGGCGGGTGCGTTGTCGCTGGAGGATGCGGCGCGGATCGTGGCGGTGCGCAGTCAGGTGATCGCCGGTGAACTCGCGGGCCGGGGCGGCATGGCCTCCGTGGCCCTGCCCGAGGCCGACGCCGCCGCCCGGATCGCCGCGTGGAACGGCCGGGTCGAGGTCGCCGCCGTGAACGGTCCTTCGTCGGTGGTGATCGCCGGTGATGCGGAGGCTTTGGACGAGGCGTTGGCCGTGCTGGAGGCGGACGGTGTGCGGGTGCGTCGGGTCGCGGTGGATTACGCCTCGCACACCCGTCATGTCGAGGCGATCGAGACGGCGTTGGGGGAGGTGTTCGCGGATATCCGGAGTCAGGCGCCGGTGGTGCCGTTCTTCTCGACGGTGACCGGTGGCTGGGTGCGCGACGAAGATGCCCTGGACGGTGGTTACTGGTACCGCAATCTGCGTGGCCAGGTCCGTTTCGGGCCGGCGATCGCCTCCCTCCTGGCCGAGGGGCACTCGGTGTTCGTGGAGTCCAGCGCTCACCCCGTTCTCGTGCAGCCGGTGAACGAGATCGTGGACGAGGCGCAGTGCGAGGCGGTCGTCACGGGCTCCCTGCGCCGGGAAGAGGGCGGTTTCCGGCGGTTGTTGACGTCGATGGCCGAACTGTTCGTCAGCGGCGTGGCGGTCGACTGGACGGGTGTGCTGCCCGAGGGCGCCGGTGCCGCCGATGTGGAGTTGCCGACGTATGCCTTCGAGCACCGGCATTACTGGCTGAAGCCCGCTCCGGCGGCGGACGCGGCCTCTCTGGGGCAGACCCGCGCCGACCACCCGCTGCTCGGCGCGGTCGTAGGGCGGCCCGACTCCGGGGGGTTCATGACGACCTCGCGGTGGTCGTCGCGCGCGCAGCCCTGGCTGGCCGAGCACCTCGTGGGCGACGACACTGTCCTGGTGCCGAACGCGGCACTGGTCGAGCTGGCGGTCCGGCTCGGTGACGAGGCCGGGGTGCCGGTCGTGGCGGAACTGACCGTCGAACGGCCCGTGGTCCTGCCGGCGCGCGGTGGCCGGGCCGTCCAGACGGTGGTCGGCGAAGCGGACGGCACGGGGCGGCGTACGGTCGAGGTCTACTCGCGTGCGGACGGCTCCGGGCTGGACGCCGTCTGGACGCGGCATGCGCACGGCACGCTGGCGCCCGCCGCTCCCGAGGAGGACGACGACCAGCCGGCCGCCGGGCCCGGTGTCGAGGTGACCCTCGACGAGGCCGCCGGGGACGCCGACCGGTACGGCGTACACCCCACCCTGCTGGACGCGGCCGTGCGGACGGCGCTGCCCGCCGGGACCCTCGCCGCCACCTGGCGCGGGGTCAGGCTGCACGCGTCGGGCGCGACGACCGTCACGGTACGGTCGGCGGGGGAGGGCACCACCCGGCTGGAGCTGACCGACCCGGCCGGGCGGCCCGTGCTGAGCGTCGACGCCGTACTTTCCGAGCCGTTCGACGCGGCACGCGCCGGGCTCGCCGAGGCACTCACCCAGGACGCGCTGTTCCGCGTCGACTGGACGGAGCTGCCGCTTCCGGCGGGTGACGGGACGCCGTCCGCCGTCACCGTACGGACCGCGCGGGACGTCACCGCCGACGCGGCGGACGCCGACGTCCTGCTGTACGCGGCCGACCGCGCGGGCGGTGAGCCGCGGGCGGCGCTGGCCGCCGCGCTCGCGGTCCTCCAGGCCTGGCTGGCCGAACCCGCCCTGGAGGGGACGCGGCTGGTCGTGGCGGCCGTCGACGCCGCCACGGACCTGGCCACGGCCGCCGTCCGGGGTCTGCTGCGCTCCGCCCAGTCCGAACACCCCGGCCGCATCGTGCTCGTCGAGGTCGACGGGCCGGGCGGCGCCCAGGAAGCCGACGCTGCGGTCCGCTCCGCCCTGCCTGGCCTGCTGGCCTGCGGCGAACCGCTGATACGCATACGGGCCACGGGAGCTTCGGACGCTCCCGGAGCTTCGGGGACCGCGGCGGCCGAGGTGCCCCGGCTGGTACGGGCCGACGTGCCGGCGGGGGCGGCCGACGTCCCGCAGCCGGGGCGGGCTTTCGATCCGGACGGCACCGTCCTGGTCACCGGCGGCACCGGCACCCTGGGCGCGCTGACCGCGCGGCACCTGGTCACCGACCACGGCGTGCGCCATCTGCTGCTGCTCAGCCGGCGCGGACCCGCTGCGGACGGCGCCGCCGCGCTGTCCGAGGAGCTGACCGCGCTCGGCGCCACCGTCACGCTCGCCGCCTGCGACACCGCCGACCGGGCCCAGCTCGCGGCCGTCCTGGACGCGGTGCCCGCCGCGCATCCGCTGACCGCCGTCCTGCACACCGCCGGTGTCCTGGACGACGGCGTGCTCACCGCGCTCACCCCGGAGCGCCTCGACACCGTACTGCGGCCGAAGCTGGACGCGGCCCTGCTGCTCGACGAGCTGACGCGGGAGCGCGACCTCTCGGCGTTCGTGCTGTTCTCCTCGGCCGCCAACGTGTTCGGCAACCCCGGACAGGCCAACTACGCAGCCGCCAACGCCTGCCTGGACGCGCTCGCCGGGCACCGCCGCGCACAGGGACTGCCCGGCGTCTCGCTCGCCTGGGGGCACTGGGAGCGGGCCAGCGGCATGACCCGGCACCTCGGCGCCGCCGACCTGCACCGCAACCGGCGTCTCGGCATGGCCGCGCTGTCCGAGGCCGAGGGCATGGCCCTGCTGGACCTCGCCCTGCGCCCCGGCACCGGGCTGCCCGCCGCCCTGGTGGCCGCGAAGCTGGACCTGCCCGCCCTGCGCGCGGCGGCCCGTACCGCGCCCGTGGCACCCCTGCTGCGGGGCCTCGCCCCGGCGCCGCGCGCACTGGCCCGTGCCGCCGGCAGCACCGACCAGGGCAGTGTGCGCGACCGCGTCGGCCGGCTGGACCCGGCCGCCCAGCAGGCACTGCTGCTGGACCTCGTCCGGGCCAACGCCGCCGACGTGCTCGGCCACGGCACCGCCGACGCCGTGCGCGCCGACCGGGCCTTCAAGGACGCCGGGTTCGACTCGCTGACCGCGGTGGAGCTGCGCAACCGGCTGGCGACCGCCACCGGTCTCACCCTGCCCTCGGCCGTCGTCTTCGACTACCCCAGACCCACGGCGCTCGCCGAGCACCTGCGGGCCCGGCTCGCCGGTGACAGCACCATCGCCCCCGCACCCGTCGGACCGGCGCCCGGCGCGGACCCGTCCGCGCCCGACGAGCCGATCGCGATCGTCGCGATGGCCTGCCGTTTCCCCGCCGGGGTGCACAGCCCCGAGGACCTGTGGCGGATCGTCGCCGACGGGGCCGACGCCGTCACGGAGTTCCCCGACGACCGCGGCTGGGACATCGACCGGCTCTACGACACCGACCCCGACAAGCCCGGCACGACCTACGTGCGGCACGGCGCCTTCCTCGACGACGCGCCCGGCTTCGACGCCGCGTTCTTCGGCATCTCCCCGAACGAGGCCCTCGCGATGGACCCGCAGCAGCGGCTGCTGCTGGAGACGTCCTGGGAGGCGTTCGAACGCGCCGCGATCGATCCCACCGGACTCGGCGGCCGGGACATCGGGGTCTTCGTCGGCGTCAACAGCCACGACTACACCGTACGGATGCACCACTCGGCCGACGCCGAGGGTTTCCGCCTCACCGGTGGCTCCGGCAGCGTCGTGTCGGGCCGCGTCGCCTACCACTTCGGGTTCGAGGGCCCGGCCGTCACCATCGACACCGCCTGCTCCTCCTCCCTGGTCGCCCTGCACCTCGCGGCGCAGGCGCTGCGCAACGGGGAGTGCTCCATGGCGCTCGCCGGCGGGGTGATGGTGATGGGCAACGTCGAGACGTTCGTCGAGTTCTCCCGGCAGCGCGGTCTGGCCCCCGACGGCCGGTGCAAGGCCTTCGCGGACGGCGCGGACGGCACCGGCTGGTCCGAGGGCGCGGGCGTGCTCCTGGTCGAGCGGCTGTCCGAGGCACAGCGGCAGGGCCACCGGGTGCTGGCGGTACTGCGGGGCAGCGCCGTCAACCAGGACGGCGCCTCCAACGGGCTCACGGCGCCGAACGGGCCGTCGCAGCAGCGGGTGATCCGCAAGGCGCTGGCGAACGCCGGTCTCTCGGTGTCCGAGGTGGACGCCGTGGAGGCGCACGGCACGGGCACGGTCCTCGGTGACCCGATCGAGGCGCAGGCCCTGCTCGCCACCTACGGGCAGGACCGTGACGAGCCGCTGTGGATCGGATCGGTGAAGTCCAACCTCGGGCACACCCAGGCCGCGGCCGGTGTCGCCGGCGTCATCAAGATGGTCATGGCGATGCGGCACGGGCTGCTGCCCCGCACCCTGCACGTCGACCGGCCGTCCCGCCACGTGGACTGGTCGGCGGGCGCGGTGGAGGTCCTCACCGAGGCCCGGGTCTGGCCGGACACCGGCCGCCCGCGCCGCGCCGGTGTCTCCGCCTTCGGCATCGGCGGCACCAACGCCCACCTGGTCCTGGAACAGGCACCCGCACCCGCCGGAGTCCCGGCGGACGGTGTCGTGCCCGCACTGGCCGACCGTGCCGCGCCGGCATCGGCGGGCGAGGCGGCTCCGGCACCGGCGGACCCCGAGGACGCATCGGCGCCGGTCATGGGGGACGCGGACGGCTCCGCGGGTGTCCCGGTGACGGTCGCGGGGGCCATGGATGGCTCCTCGGGTGTCCCGGTGGCGGCCGTGGGCACGGGCGACGCCTCGGGTGTCCCGGCGTCGGCCGAGGACGCGGACGCGACGCCCGACGGTCCCTTCCTCTTCCCGGTCTCCGGACGCACCCCCGCCGGTCTGCGCGGACAGGCGGCCCGGCTCGCGGACTGGGTGACGGACCGGACCGGGACGCCCCTCGGCGCCACGGCCCACGCCCTGGCCACCACCCGCGCCCACCTCGACCACCGCGCCGTCGTCCTGGCGGGCGACCGGCAGCGGCTCGTCACCGCCCTGCGCGCGCTCGCCGACGGCACGGCCGGTACGGACACCGCCACCGGCACCCCGGCCGACGGCGAACTCGCCTTCCTGTTCACCGGGCAGGGCAGCCAATGGCCCGGCATGGGCCGCGAACTCGCCGCCGCACACCCGGTGTTCCGCGACGCCTTCGACGCCGCCTGCGCCGCCGTGGAACGGCACCTCGACGGACTCGCCCACCCCCTCAAGGACGTGGCGTTCGCCGAGCCCGGTACCGAGCAGGCCGGCCTGCTCGACCAGACCCTCTACACCCAGGCCGCGCTGTTCGCCCTGGAGACCGCGCTGTTCCGGCTGTTCGCCTCCTGGGGCGTACGGCCCGGCCTGCTCGCCGGCCACTCGGTCGGCGAGATCGCCGCGGCCCACGCGGCCGGCATCCTGGACCTGGCGGACGCCGGTGAACTCGTGGCCGCACGCGGCAGGTTGATGCAGGCTCTGCCCGAGGGCGGGACGATGATCGCCGTCGAGGCCACCGAGGCCGAGGTGGCGCGGCTGCTCACCCGGACACCCGGCGTCGTCGGGATCTCGGCGGTCAACGGGCCGCGGGCGCTGGTCCTGTCCGGCGCCGAGGACGCCGTCCTGGCCGTCGCCGGGCGCCTCGCCAAGGACGGTCACCGCACCCGCCGGCTGTCCGTCAGCCACGCGTTCCACTCCGCACTGATGGAGCCGATGCTCGACGAGCTGCGCGCCGTGGCCGCCCGGCTCCGCTACCGGCCGGGCACCGTGCCGATCGTCTCCACGCTCACCGGTGCACTCGCCACGGACGGGCTGCTCGCCACCCCCGACTACTGGGTGGACCAGGCCCGGCACGCCGTGCGGTTCGCCGACGCCGTCACCGCCCTGCGCGACCAGGGTGCCGTGACCCACCTCGAACTGGGCCCCGGCGGAGTCCTCAGTGCCATGGCCCTCGGCACGCTCGGACCGGACACCCGGGGCTGTGTCACCACGCTGCGCCGGGACATCCCCGAGGACACCGCCGTCCGTACCGCGCTCGCCGAACTGCACGTACGGGGCGTGCCGGTCGACTGGACCGCCGTCCTCGGCCGTCCCGGGCCGGCCGTCGGTCCCGACCTGCCCACCTACGCCTTCCAGCACCAGCGGTACTGGGTGGAGGGCGCCACCGCCACCGACGCCGAGGCGCTCGGCGCCCGCGCCGCCGGCCACCCGCTGCTGGGCGGGGTCGTGGAGGTCCCCGGCACCCGCGGCGGCACCGGCGTCGTCCTCACCGGGCGGCTGTCCGGCCGCGGCCCCGGCCGCCTCCCCGGCGCGCACACCGACGGCGACACCACCGTCCCGGCGGCCGTCCTGCTGGACCTCCTGGTCCGGGCCGGCGACGAGGCCGGCGACGAGGCCGGCGGCGGCACCGCCGAGCGGATCACCGTCGACGCACCCCTCGTCGTCCCCGCGCACGGACACCTTCAGCTGCGTGTCTTCGTGGACGCCCCCGGCCCCGACGGCCGGCGAGGTGCCACCGTGCACAGCCGCCCGGCCGGCCGGGAGGGCGAGCCGTGGCTGCGGCACGCCCACGCCACTCTCGTGCCCGGCGTCCCGCAGCACGCGTTCGACCTGCGCACCTGGCCCGCGGAGCCCGCCGAAACCAGCGCTCTGCCCGGGGTGCGCGGCCTGTGGCGGCAGCCCGGCGAGATCCTCGCCGACATCGCCCTGCCCGACGAAGTCGTCGACGAGGCGACGGACTTCACCCTGCACCCGGTGCTCCTGGACGCGGCCCTGCGGCTCGCGGCCGAGGCCGCCCCCGGCGACCCGGACGCCGGCTCGCCAGCCGGGTGCGCCACTCTCGCCGTCTACGCGGTGGGCGCCACCGAGCTGCGGGTGCGCGTCACCCCCGCCGACGGCGGGCACCTGGTGGAGCTGGCCGACTCCGAGGGCCGGCCCGTGGCCCTGCTCGGCCCCGTGACGTTCATTCCCGCCGGGGACACCGGGGACACCGGGGACTCCGAGGACTCCGAGGACGCCAGAGACACCGGGGAGATCGAGGACACCGGGGAAACCCAGGGCACCGGGACCGCGACTGCCCCCGCCCGGCGTGTCATCCGCCGCGAACCCGCCGCCGACGGGCTGGCCGCCCGGCTGGCCGTTCTCGCCGCCGCGGAACAGCGCCGCGCCCTGCTCGACCTCGTCCGGGAGAGTGCCGCCGTCGTACTCGGCCACCGGGACACGGACGGCTTCGACGAGGGACAACCCTTCAAGAACCTCGGGTTCGACTCGCTCACCGCGGTCAAACTCCGCAACCGGCTGCACGACTTCACCGGTGTCAGCCTGCCCAGCAGCCTGGTCTTCGACCACCCGACCCCCGCCCTGCTCGCCGACCACCTGCGCGGCGAACTCCTCGGCACCCGCCCGGAGCCGGCCGCCGTCACCCGCCGGGGCACGGCGAACCCGGACGAGCCCATCGCCATCATCGCGATGAGCAGCCGGCTGCCCGGCGGCGTCAACAGCCCCGAGGACCTCTGGCAGCTCGTCATGGACCGGCGTGACGCCATCTCCGCCTTCCCCGCCGACCGCGACTGGGACATCGACCGGCTCTACCACCCCGACCCGGCCCACCCCGGCACCAGCTACACCCGCGCCGGCGGCTTCCTGCACGATGCCGCCCGGTTCGACGCCGGGCTCTTCGGGATCTCCCCGCGTGAGGCGCTGGCGATGGACCCGCAGCAGCGGCTGCTGCTGGAGACCTCCTGGGAGGCACTGGAGCGGGCCGGCATCGACCCCCTGTCCACCCGCGGCCAGGACATCGGCGTGTTCACCGGCATCGTCCACCACGACTACGTGACCCGGCTGCGCCAGGTGCCCGAGGACGTCCACGGCTACGTCATGACGGGTACCGCGTCCAGCGTGGCCTCGGGCCGGGTGTCGTACGTCTTCGGCTTCGAGGGTCCCGCGGTGACCGTGGACACCGCCTGCTCCTCCTCCCTGGTCGCCATGCACCTGGCGGCCCAGGCCCTGCGCAACGGCGAGTGCTCCCTCGCCCTCGCCGGCGGCGCGACCGTCATGGCCAGCCCGGACGCCTTCCTGGAGTTCTCCCGCCAGCGCGGCCTGTCCGCTGACGGCCGCTGCAAGGCGTACTCCGCCACCGCCGACGGCACCGGCTGGGCGGAGGGCGTCGGCGTGGTGCTGCTGGAGCCGCTGTCGGAGGCCCGCCGCAACGGGCACCGGGTGTTGGCGGTGCTGCGCGGCAGCGCCGTCAACCAGGACGGTGCCTCCAACGGCCTCACCGCCCCGAACGGCCCCTCGCAGCAGCGGGTGATCCGTAGCGCCCTGGCCGCGGCGGGACTGGAGCCCACCGACGTGGACGTGGTCGAGGGCCACGGCACGGGCACGACGCTCGGTGACCCGATCGAGGTGCAGGCCCTGCTGGCCACCTACGGCCAGAACCGTGAAGAGCCCTTGTACCTGGGTTCGTTGAAGTCGAACATCGGGCACACGCAGGCCGCCGCCGGAGTCGCCGGGGTGATCAAGATGGTGGAGGCGCTGCGGCACGGCGTCCTGCCCCCGACCCTGAACGTCACGGAGCCCACCCCGCAGGTGGACTGGTCGGCGGGCGCGGTCGAGCTGCTCACCGAGGCCCGCGAGTGGACCCGTGACGACCGGCCGCGCCGGGCCGCGGTGTCCTCGTTCGGCGCGAGCGGCACCAACGCGCACGTCATCCTGGAGGAGGCGCCCGACGCCGGCCCGGTGACCCGGCCAGAGGTGCCCACCGGCGTCGTTCCGCTGGTGGTGTCGGCCCGCAGCGCGGCCTCGCTCGCGGCCCAGGCCGGGCGGCTAGCGGCGTTCGCCACGGACACCGGCGCGGCCCCGGCCGAGGTCGCGGGTGCGCTCGTCTCCCGGCGCGCCCTGCTGTCCGAGCGGGCCGTCGTCGTCGCGGGTTCCCGCGCCGAGGCGGTGGCCGGGCTGGGCGCGCTGGCCCGCGGCGAGAGCAGCCCCCTCGTCGTGAGCGGAACCGTCGCCGGCTCCGGCGGCCCCGGCAGGACGGTGCTGGTGTTCCCCGGTCAGGGTTCGCAGTGGCTGGGTATGGGCCGGGAGTTGCTGGAGTCGTCGCCGGTGTTCGCGGAGCGGGTCGGGGAGTGTGCTCGGGCTCTGGAACCGTGGGTGGACTGGGACTTGACGGCCGTGCTGCGGGGTGAGGTTGATCTGCTGGCGCGGGTGGATGTGGTGCAGCCGGCGAGTTTCGCGGTGATGGTGGGGCTGGCGGCTGTGTGGGCGTCGGTGGGTGT